>CAMDKT010000328.1 GCA_945900935.1 Candidatus Sulfopaludibacter sp. SbA3
CCCCTAACGCGCTCGATTCATTGAGGTTATGAACTATTTCTGCTTCAACGTAGGAAACTCCCGCTAGGGAGTACGCCTCAGGGGGGGCTAGGAATCGTTTCTGTACCCATCCACGCTTTGGTTTTGGTTCGGGAGGCGAATCGACCTCCTCGACCAACACATACTCTGTACCGTCTTCATCGATTCGAACCCAACTTCCTGATTGGATGAAGTGGCCACAGCCCAACGACTCCAACTCTCGAATTGCCTTCCGGCCCTCAAGTCCGCCGCTGTCAACAGCCTTTCCGTAGGTATTGGCGCAGCCCTTGTCTCCGCCAAGAAGTACAACTCCTAAATCCGATTTGACAACCGGCAACGACCAAAAGTACTGGGCAACGAGACTCGACTGGTTGCCGTTGCGAGTCTCAGGAAGTAGGGTGAGTCCTCGAACATATGAGAGAGATAGCGCTCCCTTGGCGGGTGTTCCAACTGGGCAACTCATCGAAATCAATTGGGTCCCTTTCGCAACAATACTAAACCGCGTCAATGGGAACTCCAGCCGCAGGGCATCGGACTTAACCGTCGCCTTCAGTTCGAGATGGACATACGCAGAATCTGATAGGTTCTCAACGAAACTTTTTAGCTGGCATCCTTTGGGGCCGCTGATGATCGTTATGTTGTGAAATATTAATACGCCATCGCCAGCAAAGACTTTTACCTCCGGTACACGCAACTGGGCTAGTGTCAATAGGTGGCCCAGCAACAGCAACAGTCCGAGTAAAAGCAGGCGCATCTCCTCACTTTACAGCAATCAGTCCCTAGGAAGGGAGTCGCTGTTTACTGAACAGTGCATCGAGTTTCATTGCAAATGCCTAGCCTCGCCCACTCGAACCGGCGGGAGCTTGAAATGGGGCTTAATCTCCTTTTTATGGGCAATACCTAGGGATCGCGTGCAATGAGTCTACCCAGCCTGGTTTCCACATCGGGCGGCAGAAGCCCATCCCACGCAGCCGGCAACATTCGCCATTACTGAACGGCCGCCGAAACCGTTAGAACGTCTCGCGAAACTCGACCGCCGGGTTCTGCTCAATCATGCGGCGCATGTCCCAGGGCGTGTGAAAAAGAAAGACCAGGCGGTCGTGATGATCGGTGGCGAGCATGGTCCCGGAACTGCTGTTGCTGCTGAGCTTTTTGATCACTTCCGGCGTGGCGACGGGCCAGCGGGCGCCGACGAAGGGCAGCGGCGAGGAAGTTACTTTGACGCCGTACTCCTGCAAGAACCGGGCCTCGACGACATCGAACTGCAGCTTGCCGACCGCGCCCAGAATCGGATCGCGCCGCATGGCGTCAACGGCGTGGTAGACCTGCACCACGCCTTCTTCGGCGAGTTGAATAATCGCTTTCCGGAACTGCTTGTTACGCGTGACGTCGCCGTTGTAGAGGCTGCAGAAGAACTCCGGCTGGAAGCTGGGCATGCGCTCGAACTCGATTTCGGAGTTCGTGCTGAGCGTATCGCCGATAGTGAACAGGCCCGGATTGACGATGCCGACGACATCGCCGGGAAAGGCTTCGTCGATGGTCTCGCGGTCGCGGGCGAAGAGGCGGTGGAGCCGCGTCATGCGAATCTTGCGGCCCAGGCGCGGATGGTTGACCAGCATGTCCCGCTCGAACTTTCCGGAGCAGACGCGCAGAATAGCCATGCTGTCGCGATGCTGCGGATCCATGTTGCCCTGAATCTTGAAGACGAAGGCCGAGAAGTCCGACGATTGCGGATTGACGGGCGTACCTTTGCTCGTGCGGGGCGCGGGCGGAGGGGCGAGGCGCACGAGCGCTTCCAGGAACGCTTGCACGCCGAAGTTATTGAGCGCGCTGCCGAAGAATACGGGGGTCTGTTCACCGCGAAGGAAGCGCTCCTCATCCAGGCGGGCGCCGGCGACTTCGAGCAGGGCGAGCGTTTCGCGGAGCTGGCCTGCCTGGTTCTCGCCGACGGCCTCTTCGAGATCTTTGTCGTCGAGCGAAAGTTCAGTTGCTTCGGCCATCAACTGGCCGCCGAAGGACGGGCTGAAACGAAGGAGGCGCTTGGTGGCGAGATCGACAACGCCGCGGAAGAGATTGCCGGAACCGATGGGCCAATTGATAGGAGCGGCGGAGATCTTTAAAATGCTTTCGACTTCGTCGATGAGCTCCAGCGGATCGCGGCCATGGTGATCCATCTTGTTGATGAAGGTCAGGATGGGGATCTTGCGAAGGCGGCAGGCGTCGAAGAGCTTGCGAGTCTGGGGCTCGATGCCCTTGGCGCTGTCCAGGACCATGATGGCGCTGTCGACGGCGGTCAGGGTGCGATAGGTATCCTCGCTGAAGTCCTGGTGGCCAGGGGTGTCGAGGAGGTTGAATAGGCAGCCTTCGTACTCGAATTGGAGGACGGTAGAGGTGATGCTGATGCCGCGCTGCTGCTCGATGGCCATCCAATCGGAAGTGGCGTGGCCGCGATTGCGCTTGGGACGGACGGCACCGGCGGAGTGGACGGCGCCAGCGTAGAGGAGAATTTTTTCGGTGAGGGTGGTCTTGCCGGCGTCCGGGTGGGAAATGATGGCAAACGTGCGGCGGCGCGCGATTTCGCGTTCAAACGCGGGATCGTGCGGGAGGGCTTCCTGGGGTAGATTTTCGATGATTTCGGATGGCAAGCGAGATTCCAACGGCTATTGCGATTGTGAAGAAATAAGGCGCGGTTGTCAATTTTGTGCTAACTACACGTTATGGGATTATTCAACCGGAAGCCGAAAGAGACCGTTACAATCACGTATATTTCGCATGGGGGAGCAAGAGTGGAGGCCGCGGTGCCGGTGGATACCTCGGTGATGGAAGGCGGCGTGAGCAATAGCGTCGACGGCATTGTGGCCGAATGTGGCGGGGCGTGCCTGTGCGCCACTTGCCACGTGTACGTCGACGAAGCGTTCCTGGGCCTGCTGGATCCGATTGCGGCGGACGAAGAAGTGATGCTGGGAAACACGTTCTGTCCGCGGAAGCCGAATAGCCGGTTAAGCTGCCAGATCCACGTGACGAAGGCGCTGGACGGCCTGGTGGTGCGGACGCCGGAGGCGCAGCACTAGTGGGCGCGGGCGTCGTCATTGCCGGTGCCGGGCAGGCTGGGTTTCAATGCGCGTTTTCGTTGCGGACGGAGGGCTACGACGGGCCGATTACATTGATCGGGGAGGAAGACTGGCTGCCGTATCAACGGCCGCCGCTGTCGAAGGGTTGTTTATCCGGGAAGACGGACCTAGACGCGATTGCGCTGCGGCCGGCGGCTTATTTTCAGGCCAATCGGATTGCGTTGCGGATGGGCCGGCGCGTCGAGTCGATCAACCGTTTGGGTTTGCGCGTGATTCTGGATGATGGCGGGGAAGTGGGTTATGAATATTTGGTTCTGGCGACGGGATGCCGGAACCGGGTGTTAGCGGGGATGGAGGGGGTCTCTTATTTGCGGACGCGGGAAGAGGCGGCGGCGCTGATGGACCGGTTGGAAACGGCGGAGACGGTGACGGTGATTGGCGGCGGTTTTATCGGCCTGGAGGTGGCGGCGGCGGCGGCCGGGCACGGGAGACGGGTGACGGTGGTGGAGCCACAGGCGCGGCTGATGCAGAGGGCGGTAGGGCCGATTATTTCCGAATACTTCCGGGCGATGCATGCGCGGCACGGCGTGCGGATTTTGCTGGGCACGACGGCGGCGGGCTTGGAGGGGGACATGGTGGTGGCGGGTATTGGCGTGACGCCGCGAACGGAGTTGGCAGAGGCGGCGGGGTTGGCGGTGGGGAATGGAATCGTGGTGAACGCGCAGTTACGGACGGAGGACGAACGGATCTTCGCGATCGGCGATTGCGCGGCGTTTCCGAGCCGGTTCGCGAGGGGGATGGCGCGTTTGGAATCGGTGCAGAACGCGGTGGATCAAGGGCGATGTGTGGCGGCGGCGATTTGCGGGCGCGGTGCCGATTATGCTGCCGTGCCGTGGTTTTGGACGGACCAGTTCGAGGCGAAACTGCAAATGACGGGGCTGTCGAACGGATTCGATGAACAGGTGGTTCGGGGCGATTTGGAGAGCGGGAAGTTTTCGGTTTGCTACTTCCGGGAGGGGCGGTTGATTGCGATGGATTCGCTGAACCGGCCGGGGGACCATTTGGCGGGGCGGAAATTGTTGGCTGGGAGCGGGGCGGTGACTCCGGAGCAGGCGGCGGATTTGAGTTTTGACTTGAGATAGGATGGGGCTCGTTATGACTTACTTTTATTTGTGTCTGCTCGCGCCGGCGGCGCTCTTCGCGCAAGGAGCCGCCGGGAAGGAAGAGTGGGTGAACCTATTCAACGGGAAGAACCTGGATGGATGGGTGGTGAAGATCGCCGGGCATGAGTTAGGCGATAACTATGGAGACACTTTTCGCGTGGGGAAGGAAGGCGTCATAGAGGTTTCTTATGACAAGTACACGGAGTTTGGCGCGCGGTTTTCGCACTTGTTCTATAAGAAGAAACTGTCCCATTACCGGCTGGCGATGGAGTATCGATTTGTTGGCGAGCAGATGAAAGGCGGGCCGGGTTATGCGCGATTGAATAGCGGCGTGATGATCCATTCGCAAGCGCCGGAAACCATCCTGAAAGATCAGGACTGGCCGATATCTGTCGAAGCGCAGTTTTACGGGAATGACGGGAAGCTGGCGCGGCCGACGATGAATGTGTGTACGCCGGGGACGGAGATATTCATGAAAGGCGCGATGGTGAAGGCGCATTGCACCAACTCGAGTTCGCGGGTGGTTTCGGGGCGCGATTGGGTGAGAGTGGAAGTAGAGGTGTTGGGTTCGGAAAAGGTGCGGCACAAGGTGGAGGGGGAAGTGGTGTTGGAGTATGAGACGCCGCAGATTGGCGGGGGCGTGGCGAATCGGTTTGACCCGGCGATCAAAGTGGACGGAAAGGTGTTGACTGAGGGGTATATTGGATTGCAGAGCGAGAGTCATCCAGTTGAGTTCCGGAATGTGCGGTTGCTGGAGTTGAAGGGGTGTATGGATCCGAAGGCGGCGAATTACAAGTCGTATTATGTAGCGAGGGATGACGCGAGGTGCGCGCAGCGTAAGTAGTGTCGTTTACTATTGAGCGAGACGGCGGATGAGAAGGGCGGCGCGTTTGGCTTGGCGGGGGGATGCTTTCGACGTCGACGGACTAGCCGGGGGCGTGAGCGCCGGAGCCGATGGCACCAAGGCCGGAGAGGGAATCGACATAGGGGGCGATGAAGGAAATGTCGCCGGCTGCGCGGCTGGATTCGTTGAGATGACGCAGACGGACGATCCGGAGGGGCGCGTGCATGTGATCACGAATTGGCCGGCGCTGCTGGAGAGGAAGCAGTGAGATGGCGAATAATTGGCCGTTGGCGCCAATTATCGGGGCTGTGGATTTCCTCTGGATATCGGCGAGTTGCGCTGAGCGCTCAGTGTCCCTACCTTGGTAACTTATGGCAAGCGACTTGGTAATGCACAAAGGCCTCCCGGCAAACGTTGAGGCGGAGCGCTATGTGCTGGGGGCGATCCTACTGGATTCGTCGGCATTTCTGAACGTTGGCAGCGCGGTGCAGCCGGCGGATTTTTCCCTGCAGGCGCATCAGTTGATCTTTACGCGGATGACGCAGTTGTTCGAACGGGCGGAAAAGATTGACCGCGTGACGTTGGCGAATGAGTTGATGCGGTTTAACGAACTCGATAATGTGGGCGGGATTTCGTATCTGGTTTCCCTCGACGACGGGTTGCCGCAGCTTTACAATTTGGAGAGCTACGTCAAGATTGTGAAGGATAAGGCCGTTTTGCGGCATATTATCTTCACGTCGCAGGCTCTGATTGACCGGTGCATCAATGGGTCCGACGATCCGCATGAGATTCTGGCGTCGGCTGAAGAGCAGTTGATGAACCTGGGCGAGACGCAAGTGAAGGATTCGCTGCGGACGCCGCGGGAGGTGATTGAGAGTTTTGAGGGAGGGCTGAATGCATTTTTGGATCCGTCGAAGCGGGTGCGGGGGACGTCGACGGGATTTTTGAAGCTGGATGAGATGACGGGGGGGTTCCGGCCAGGGGAGTTGATTATTCTGGCGGCGCGGCCGGCGATGGGGAAGACGGCGCTGGCGTTGAATCTGGGGCAATATGTGGCGATGAACGCGGCGGCTCCGAGGGCGGTGGCGGTGTTCTCGCTGGAGATGTCGAATGAGTCGTTGTTGACGCGAATGATTTGCGCGCAGGCGCGGGTTTCGCAGACGAAATTTCGCGAGGGGTATTTGAACGCCGATGAGCGGCGGTTGTTGCAGAAGGCGACGATTGATTTGGCGCGGGCGCCCATTTTTATTGACGATTCGTCGAATATTACTTTGATGGATATTCACGCGAAGCTGCGGCGGGTGCAGCGGGACAACGATTTGGGATTGGTGATTGTCGACTATTTGCAACTGATGTCGATGCCGGGGAGGAGTGAGAACCGGACGCAGGAAGTGAGTTCGCTTTCGCGGGGGCTGAAGCTGCTATCGAAGGAGTTGAAGTGCCCGTTTTTTGTGTTGTCGCAGTTGAGCCGCGCGCCGGAGACGCGGCCTGGGGATCACCGGCCGCTGTTGAGCGATTTGCGGGAATCGGGATCCATTGAGCAGGACGCCGATATGGTGATGTTTGTGTTCCGCGAGGAGTATTACAAGCGGCTGGACGCGAATCTGCACGGGAAGGCGGAGTTGATCCTAGCCAAGCAGCGGAATGGGCCGACGGGGACCGTAAAACTGGCATTTTTGCACGAGTTTACGAAGTTTGAGAATTTGCTGGAGGAGATGCCGGGGGAGAATTAAACTTGGTTGATTTTTTCCCAGGTCATGGGCTGGCCGCTGGTGCAGGCGGC
>CAMDKT010000329.1 GCA_945900935.1 Candidatus Sulfopaludibacter sp. SbA3
CATCGCCCGCGCCCGGTCGCGCAGCGGGAACCAATGCGTGAAATAGACGATGATCCCCGGGAAGAAGCCGGCCTCGGCGACGCCGAGAAAGAATCTCGCCAGGTTGAATTGGAAAGGGGTTTCCACGAACGCCGTGGCCGCCGAGAGAAAGCCCCACGAGATGAGAATACGCGCGAACCATTTGCGCGCGCTCCAACGTTCCACCAGCAGGGCACCCGGTATCTCCAGCAGCAGATAGCCGATGAAGAAGATACCGATTCCGAACCCAAAGACCTCCTCGGAAAATTGGAGATCGCCGGCCATGCGGAGTTTCGCGAAGCCGACGTTGGCGCGGTCCAGATAAGCGACCAAATACAGCAGAATGGTGATCGGGAGTATGCGCCAGGCGACCTTCCGGCGGAGTGTGGCGATTTCATCGGGAAGCAACGGCATGTACCTCGTAACTATTGGGAGTTCGTCGCGATCGTGCGCGTCCGCAGCGCGATCCGGTGGCGAGCGCCTTCGGCCGAAAATTTGCCGCCCCATTCCGGCGCGGCGAGCGGACCGGAGAGCCATTCGACTGTTGCCATGGCGGCGTTAAAGCGATAGGCGCCTTCGCCGTAGTAGGGAGCGCTGGAAGTGCGCGAGATCCTGTATTGACCGCTTGCCAATAGCTCGAAGTGGCCTAAATACAGGGGTGGCGCGCTGGCCGCGCCGTAAGAATATATGCCGTACTTGCCCGCCCGCGGACCTTGGGCTGAAGCTGCCTGATCGCGAGTCTTTTCGGCGGCGCCGGCGCCCGCGGCCCGCATATCGCGTGGATGATACCAGCGCGCAGTCGTGAACTGCTCGTATTGAAGAAGGTATTCCCGCGAGTCCTTGCCCGCGCGGATTTGAGTGACTTTCGCCGAGTGCCAGCCGAAGTCATACCCATCCACACGGTCCCCGATGTTATAGGCGGGATAAACCTTGGGCGCTTCTTTAGGGCCGCTTGGACGAAGACTGTCTGGCTTGAAATAGCGCTGCGTGGAAAATTCGTCGTACTTGACGAGATAGTAGCCCTGGTAATTGCCGGAACCAACTGCGGCGACCGCGCCCTTATTCCACCCCGAGTCATAGGCTTCCACGCGATCACCAACTCTGTAGGTCGGCGTCTGCGCAACAACTAGAATGGCAGTAAGCAATACGGCGGACGGCAGTTTGAGCATGAAGAAATGTTAGCGCAAATGAAACAGGCGGCGCGACCTGGCAGGAGCGGGGCGGGTTTATTACCAGCAGCGGAAGGCGACGTGGATCTACCTCAAGGCGCGAATGTAGATCGAACCTGAATTCCCCAGTGATCATTGACCTTCGTGACGATCCAGAGTGTCGGATACGAGATGTAGCGTTTCCCATCGGATTTGTAACGACTGAACACGACCAGGGCATGAGCCTTCCCGCCATCACTCTGAACAAACGTCAAAGAATCCAATGCGCTGTGGTGCCAGTAGTCTTCGAGCGGAGTTGGGTCTCCGCTCCATTCCTTAGCGGACGGAATGATCACCGTACGTGAGCCAGTGACCCGGATATGGGGAAAATTAACGACGGCGAGCAGGCCTTTCCCGTCGCGCTTGCTGAAAAGCGGAAAGTAAGCCTCGATGACCTTGCGCGCCTCACGCTCACTGCGTTCATCCCTTGGGTGTTTGGCTGGCGGGTTTTCCTCCTGCGCCCGGAGCGGCGACAGTGCCGTCATCAGCAATACCAAATGGAAGAATTTTTGGGCATGAATCATCAGCGGATTATACCCCAGGGACTGCCAATTTGCTTGCGCTGAGCGGGTCAGCATACCCGTGTTCGACACCGATAAACGGACGGCGCAAGGCTCGACGCGCGCGACATGTACGGTCGAACTCCGCCGCAAACTGTGGCGGGCTATGGTTCCTGATACCGCGAGTGCGCCGTCTTCCTGACAGCTAAAGCTGGCGACATGGATCTGTCGGCGAGTTGAACGAGGTCAAGCGCCTCTTCGACCCAGCCGTCGCCGTACTCCTTGCAGCGGCCGGATTTCCGCTCCATCATGCTGCCCGCAATGGACGCGTCGACGCGGCGCGGCTGCTTCCTCGATGCTTGGCGCCAGTCCACGCCGCGGGATTGGGCGGAATTCCAGAAACAGCCGACACGCTGACCAAAGAACTGGTGACGGCAACCCCCTGCGCCGTGTTCGGAAAGCAAGCCGGAGACTATGGCCAAATCGAAAATCGCCTGCGTCTCCTGTCACGACGCCGGTCGCCTTCAGGCCGTCCTGGCCGCCGCGCCCAGGAACTAAGCGACGCCGGCCGGCGGGTACACGCTTTTATTGCGCCTTAACAACCAACTCAGGAATCGTGGCGACAATCCGAATTTTATGTCTCCGGATCCGCCGCAACGAAAAGCCTTTGAACTCGGCCTCGACGATCAACCCCTCATTGGTTCCGTCCGCGGTCTGGTCGAAAATCAGGTTTCCCAGGGAGTAACAAATCACCCCTGTCTGGTACTCTTCACAAGGCTGCGCAACGTGCGGGTGATGGCCGATTACCAAAGTCGCACCCGCTTCAATGGCGGCGCGGGCGAACTGCTGCTGAGACGCGTTCGGGGCCTTGGCGTATTCAACTCCGGCGTGCATCGAGACTACCGTAACATTCGATATCTTCCGGATGGCCGCAATATCTTCCCGCAATCGGACGATGTCCAAGCCATTGATTCGCGCGTCGTCGTCCTTGTGATTCCCGTTGCGTTGATCGTACGTGTAGGCCAAAAAGCCGAACTTCACCGTATTGGACAATAACACCGCGCCGCGCCGGGCGGCGGCCTCGTCGCGGCCAACCCCAATCGCCGCGATCTTGTTCTTTTCCAGCCAGTCGAGCGTGTAGAGCATCCCGTATTCCTGCTGGTCGCGCGTATGGTTGTTCGCCGTCGAAACGACGTCGATCCCGGCCAGCAGCAGCCCTTCGATGGCCTCCGGCGGTGCCTTGAACACCATGCCCCCCGCGGGCGTCGCCCCTTTATCGGAGAATGGCGACTCCAGGTTGACAAACGCGAGATCAGCGCCATGAAAGAACGGCGCAATCTTGCGGAAAGGCAGTGCCGAATCCCCGCTTGCCCTCATCCGCGCCGCCACGTGCCGGGAAAGCATCACGTCCCCCCCGAACACAAGACGGTTCACCGGCGGCGGAACTTCGATGTCCTGTTTCCGCGCCGCCGGCGCTGCCTTCGGCTTCGACTCGCAGCCGATCAGCCCGATGGCTGCAATAGCCGCTACCAATCCCCGCATAGGGCTATCGAATCCCCGCCGCCGCGGCCTCGTCGAGGAACCATGTCACTTGCCCCTCGTGCCGCCGTGTCAACTGCGCCGGCGCTTCCAACAGAGCCTCCGGCCCGCTCCATACCGTCTGCAACGCCTTGGCCTTATCCGCCCCTGTCACCAGCATCAACGTGTGGCGAGCCCGTTGCAACACCCCGGGCAGCAGCGTGATGCGCGCCGCCTTCAGTTTCTCGACATAGACGGCCGCCGCGATCCCCGTCCGGTCCATGATCAGAGGCTCTCCCGGAAACAGGCTCGCTGTATGGACGTCGGGCCCCATGCCCTGTTGGATAATATCGAAAACAGGAAAACCGTCTTCCGCCAAATGAAAATGGCTCCGTATCCCATCGGCGTAGCGTTCGGCCGCCTCCGATACCGGCAACTCGGCCTGCATCCGATGGATGTTACTCGCCGGGTAACTTGCCTGCCCCAGCCAGTTATCGTGCGCCAGCGTGTAGTTACTCTGCGGATCTCCGGGCGGAACCGCACGTTCGTCAACCCAGAACAGGTGAACACGCGACCAGTCGAATTCCGTGTTGCTCAGATACTGGAACAGCAATTTCGGCGTGTTGCCCCCGGATACGGCGATGGCGGCGGTACCTCGCTCAACGAGCGCCGCGGCCAGGATTTGTAACATGCGCGCGCCGCAAGCCTCCGCGGCGGACTGCGGATCGGCGCTCAGTACGGTCTCAAAGTTCATGTTTGTTCAAGTTTCGCGCGACGGCGAGCAGGGTTGCGTCGTAAGTGGGGTCGGGCCCCAGTATGCTCAGCTCTTCTTCCAGCAGATCGGCGTCGCTCCGGGCTGGGTCGGGGACGCGCGTGGCCAGGCCATCCAGGCCCGTGGCGACCAGCGCCTCTCCGGCATCGTTGATCTCCAGACGCTGGCCTCCGGCCACCAGCCGTATCCGGTGCACGCCGCTCCCGGTGGCCGTAATCCGCGCACCGGGCAGACGCTGGCCGAGCCATCCCGCCAAGTACTGAACGTCCGTCCCGGCAGCGCCGAATCGGCCCTTCACTTCCACCCGGTCGATCTTGCTCATCAGCTTGTGACAGGCGCTGGTTTCGAACATCTGAGCGATCGTCTCCCGCCACACCGTTAAGCGGCTCCACGCCAGATCCTTGATCCGCCATCCGGCGCGCCGCCGGCTTGCCAGTTCGCCCAAGCCCGCCGAGGCGTCCACGAACTGCGCGGAGTCGATAATCAACGGCCTGGCCAAAGGCAGCAGCGTTTGAAAGTCCGGGCTAAAGAGCAACTGTGCGTCGCGGATCCATAGCAATACGGGCAGGTCGGCGACAGTCAGCCCAAGGGCGACAGCATAGAAATCGGGGATTTGGTCGCGCGTGGCGGTGAACTCGATCTGCTCGCAACACAGTTGCTGACGACGCCCAAACGCCAGTTGGCATTGGGCGAAGACACGCGCGGCGAACTCCGGTTCCCGCTTTTCCACCAGCCGTAACACGACATAACGGCTCGGGTGGCTGTGCATCAGATCGCCCAGCGTCCCGGCCAGATCCTGCTCATCGTCGCTGGTCGTCGCCACCAGCAGGGTCATCGAACAGGCGCGGACGACTGCGTAATCGGTGGCTGTTTGGCTTAGCTCTTTCCAGACGTTAGCGAGGTCCTTCAGCAGCTTCTCGGCCCGGATCTCTTCCACCGCGGCGGGCACTAGGGCACCCTCCACTCGTGTCCCCGGCGGGCCAGCATTTCATCGGAGGCCTGCGGGCCCCACGTCCCCGCCGCGTAGTTGGAGAAAGGATCTGTGTCGCGGTTTGCCCACACGTCCAGAATCGGTTGAACCGCCGTCCAACTGGCCTCCACCATGTCCTGCCGCGTATAGAGAGTGGCATCGCCAACCATCGCGTCTACCAGCAGCGTCTCGTAAGCGGTCGGCGTGCGCGTCCCGAACGAAGTGCCGTAGTTGAAGTCCATCGAGACCGGGCGCAGCTTCATTCCAGCGCCCGGATGCTTAGAGGAAAACCGCAGCGAGATGCCCTCTTCCGGCTGGATACGCAGGATCAGCATATTAGGCCGGGCTGTGTCGATTGACTCGCCATGGTCGCCTTCGGTCAGGAACAGCGAGTGCGGCACCGGGTTAAAGCGGATCGCAATGTCGGTTACTCGCTTCGGCATCCGCTTGCCGCTGCGAACGTAGAACGGCACGCCGGCCCAGCGCCAGTTATCAATCTGGAAGGTCACCGCCGCGTAGGTATCCGTCATCGCTTTTGCGTCGACTCCCGGCTCCTCCCGGAAACCGGGCAGATCCTTGCCGCCCACCCGCGCCGGGCCGTACTGGCCGGCGATGGCGTGTGCATTCACCTCACTCGGCTTATAGACGCGGATCGAGCGCAGGAGCTTCGCCCGTTCATCACGAACGGCCGTGGATTCGAATACCGCGCTCGGCTCCATCGCCACCGTGGCCAATACCTGCAGCAGGTGGTTCTGGATCATATCGCGCAGCGCGCCCGCTTCCTGGTAATAGGCCCCGCGGCCTTCCACGCCGATCGATTCCGCCGCCGTGATCTGCACATGGCTGATGTAGCGCCGGTTCCATAGCGGCTCGAAAAGAGGGTTGCCGAAGCGGAAGGCCAGGATGTTCTGGACCGTCTCCTTGCCCAGGTAATGATCGATGCGGTAAAGCTGCTCCTCGGCGAAATGCTCGTGGAGCTGGCATTCGAGCTCACGGGCGCTGGCTTGATCGTGCCCAAAGGGCTTTTCGACCACTAGCCTGCGCCACGCGCCATTGTCGGATTTGGCAAGCCCCGCTCGCCCCAGGCCGCCGGCCGCCGGACCGTAGTGACTGGGCTGCGTGGATAGATAGAAGAGCGCGTTTCCGCCGGTTTGCCGCGCTTTGCCGATCTCTTCCAGCCGGACCGCCAGCCGCTGATAGAGGCTATCGTCGGCCACGTCGCCGGAAATATAAAAGAGGCCGCGAGCAAAGTCGTCCCACAGCGCCTGGTCGAACGGGCTGTTTTCCAGGAACTCCTTGACGGAGGCCTCCATTTTCGCCCGGAAATCATCGTCGGACATCGCTGTCCGCGAGATGCCGATCACAGCGAAGCCCTGCGGGAGCCTCCGCTCAAACGCCAACCGGTATAAGGAGGGCAGTAACTTGCGCTTGGTCAGGTCGCCATTGGCGCCGAAGATTACCAGGGCGCAGGAAGGGACTCGGCGCTCGAACCGGAGCGGGTCCTGAAAGGGATTGGCTTGCGCCATCTCTCCAATCTAGCACCCCGCATACCCCCGCGTCTGTTTCTGCGCTACCTTTACCGAGCCGGTGCAAGCCGCGAGCGTTAGCGAGTCGGTTCCGTTGCCGCTACGGAACCGCGATCAAAACATCAACGTGAGCCATTCCCACCCGCCAAACCTCTAGTAGTACCCTCCCGGAAAAGTACCGAGTTTGCTTTAGCGGGAGTTTCCTACGTTGAAGCAGAAATAGTTCATAACCTCAATGAATCGAGCGCGTTAGGGGCGAGGCATCGTATATACCACGGAGCTTAGCGCAACACGGGTAGAGCCTCCAGGGCTTCGGCGAGAGCCTTTCGGCCCGGGGTC
>CAMDKT010000330.1 GCA_945900935.1 Candidatus Sulfopaludibacter sp. SbA3
TGCCAGGGGAATTCGCCGATGACAAACCTCGTATAGGCCTGCGCCGATTGAAAGTGATCGTAAGTCACGCCATCGAGAGTCATGTTGGGCCGCTGGCGATCATTGGCACCGGGAACGGGAATCGACGGCAGCGGAGTTACAAACGACCAGTGATTATCGTACTCACTGAGATAGCGGAACCCTTTGTACGGGTTGAAAAGCACGTACTCCCGCCATAAGTAGTCAGGGCCATCGACCTTGATCCCGCGCTGCTGGAAGCCGATAATTTCCCACACAGCGCCGAATAAACTGCCCCGCGATCCCAGAGGGATCAGCGAATGCACTGTCATCTGCGATTTGAACCGCTGCAGAATCACCAATTGGGGATTGGTGGCGTCGAGGGTGAACAAGCAATAGGAACAAACAACCGCGGCGGCTGCGCCCATGGCGCGGAGTTCAATTGCGGATCCACAGTGAGGACAGTTGAGCCCTTTGGGTTTCGGAACGATTTTACGGGCGCCGGGGTTCATGCGGTCCAACCCTCAAATTCTTTGAGATTCACGAGTCGCAGCGCTTCGAACTCGACGAATTCGCCGAGGAAAAGCAGGGGCGGATTTTCAGTGTAATCGATGGTGGCGAAGCGGCCGTCATTCGAACGAAGGTCGGCGAAGCGGCATTTTGATTTGTCCCAGTATTGAAAGGGCAACTCGCCTTCCACGCCTTCGTAGCTGGCTTCGGTGAGGACGGTGACCGCCAGTTTTACGCCCTGCTGCGTTAATTCCCAACCGCGATAGACCTCGCCGGGGCCGGGCAGCGGGGACTCCGGCACCGATACGAAACTGACGGCGTACTCGGCTTGCGAGTCGCTCAGCCAGCCGCTGGAACCGTTGGAATACATGAGATGCCATTCATTCCAGGCGCCGACATCGTGACTGTAGATGATGCGTCCGATGACTTGAAAAGCGGTGTCGCGATAAACGCCTTCGGTACCGATTTGAATCGGGCTGATGTCGGGCGGCAAGTCAGCGACTTGACCGACCTTGGTGAGATTGACGTCATCCCGGACGAGGATCGACTTACAGTATTCGCAAGTAGTCTGGATGGCCGACGACCAGCGGAATCGAATCGACGCGCCGCAGTTTGGGCAGATGGCGGTTGGCTGGCTCATTGTGTATGGTAGGACCGCTCCAAACGGCGTACGCGTACGGAAGTGGCGCCCATCGTCTCGCGCAAATATTCTTCAAACGCCCACTCCGGCCGCGGGCGGCAACAGAAGACATTTAAGCACAAAGATCCGTACTCCGGAAAGGTGTGGCAGGCCAAGTGGGATTCAGCGAGCAGACACAGGCCCGTGATTCCCCCGGCACCGGGGAACTGGTGCCACTGCGTTTCCGATACCGGATGCAGCGACAACCCGCCGATGAGATCTTGAAAGACGGTCTGCAACTGCGCGAGATCTTTGAGGCGCGCGATATCGCAACCGAGCGCCTCAATCACCCATTCGCAGCCTTGTCCGCCGGGAAGGTCGGCCATGGCAGATTAGTCTATCAGGCGGACGGCTGCGGCGTCCCGCACTCACCGCAAAACTTCGCGGCGCGCAGGATTTTGTTGCCGCAGTTGAAACAGAATTTCATGTCACCGGCGGGCGCGGGTGCGGCGACCGGGGCGACGGGCGCCGCCGGAACGGGAACCGCGGCAACCGGGGGCGGGGCCTGCGGCGGGGGCTGCTGCGGCTGATAGGCCGTGTTCAACGCCTGGCCCATGGCCTGCGCCATTCCGTAACCGGCCGAGAGTCCGGCGCCGATGCCGGCGAGACCGCCTTCGTTGGCCGCGGCGATGGGAATTGACTGCGCCACCTGGTATTGCGTGTAGCGGCCCATGTCGCCCAGCATGTTCATGGAGATGCGCTCATCCAGCTTCTTCTGCAGCTCTTCGGGCAGCGAGAATTCGCGAACGATGAAGCTGTCGAGCGTCAGTCCGTATTCGGCGTACTGCGGCACAAGCCCGGCCATAATCTCCTGGCCGAGCTCCACTTGATTGGCGATCAGGTCCAGAAACGGAATCTGGCTTTGGGCGATGGCATCGGCCATGCGGCCCAGCGTCATATCACGGAGCTGGCCTTCGATGTCGGCCACCATGTACTTCTCGCGTGTGCCGCTGATCTTGACGTGGAACGTTCGCGGATCGGAGATGTGCCAGGAGTAAACGCCGTTGCCGCGAACACGGATGGCGCCGAACTCCTTGTCGCGAATCGTCAAGGGGTTGGCTGTGCCCCAGCGTTGATTGATCTGCGTGCGTGTGGAGAAGAAGTAGACGTCGCTCTTGAATGGGGATTGGAACATTTTGTCCCAGTTCATGAGGTTCGTCAGGATCGGCAGCGTCTGCGTGGCGAGGGTGTAAAGTCCGGGTCCAAAGACGTCGGCCATGCGGCCCTCATTGACAAACGCGCCCATCTGCGATTCACGAACGGTGAGCCTGGCACCGTTCTGAATTTCCATGTCCTGCATGGGGTAACGCCAGGCCAATACGCCATCGCCCGGCTCCACCCAATCGATTACGTCAATAAATTGTTTCTTGACGAAAGCGCCTACAGTCGAACTTTTTAAGAAGTCGCCGATTCCCATGGAATTGAATCAATCCTTTCCCAATCCTGTCATGAAGTATAACGCCCGTCCGGAGGCGAAAGTTCAATCTATTTGTGGCGAGGCGGTGGCCTGCGCATCGGCGGCAGCGGGGCCGTCGGCCTCGGCCCGAGCGAGGATTTCACGGGCCGAATCCGCGAGATTATGCGCAACCTTGATTTCGTAAGGAAGGCTGGGGAAACTCGATGAACCCTCAACCACAACCGAGATTCCGTCTTGTTCCAGAAGGCCTTCGACGGCGGCGGACTGCATCTCGGCGTCCAGACCCTGGAAGACGGCGATCGTCTCCAGATTCAATTCCGGCGACGGGTCGGCTTCGCCCTGCATTCCATCGAGAATGCGGCGCGCGTCGTCGGCCTGTCCGGATTTGACGCAGACCACGATTTCCGCGTCGAGGCCGGCATCCAATAATTGGTCACGGACATCGGCGGAGTCGCGGTCGTCCCCGCTTCGAATAATCACCCAGCTTTCGTCACTCATGACCGGAGGATATCAGGAATGTCGGGCGCGTGGTAGACCGCCCGCGCCTCGCGGCTGGCGATAAGGTCGTAGCTGTAGTAGGCGTCGAAGAGGCGTCCGCGATGGGCGAAGGCGGAAACGGCCGCGCGGGCGGCGTCCCAGGCGCAGGCTCCACGGCCGAGCGCGGCGGTCAACTCACGAATTCGCTCAACCCAGAAGCAGGTGATGGTTTCGTGATAGCCCGAATCGGGAGTGCTGACGATTCCCTGGGCTTTGGCGTAGACCAGGATGCGGGCGCGGACGGTATCCTTGGTCGCCGCCCGCATGAATGGTGGCGGCGGACATTGCCAAATGGGCGGCGTGGTTCCATTCGGCGCGGGGAAGTTCGCCGGATTCGAAACGCTGGAAGAACTCGGTAAAGGCTTCGGACGAAAGTAAAAATGGCGGCATCGAATGTATTTATGCTACTTTTATTTTGAATCGAAGGCAACTTGCATGATTGATGAACAGGATCGAACAATTTTAGCTCGTTTGACGGAGGATGCGCGTGTTTCGTGGGCCGAGTTGGCGCAGGAGTTGGGGCTGTCGGCGCCGGCGGTGGCCGAGCGGGTGAAGCGGCTGAAGCAGCGCGGCGTAATTCGCGGCTTCCACGCCGTGTTGGACCCGCCGTCATTGGGGCTTGGATTGACGGCATTCATTTCGGTTACGTTGGCGCACCCGCGCGACCGGGCCGAATTCCTGAAGACGGTGCGCAAGCGGGGCGAGGTTAAGGAAGCGCATCATTTGGCGGGCGAGGACGATTATCTGCTGAAAGTGCATTGCCGCGACACGGCGCATCTGGAGCATTTTCTGACTCTTGTGTTGAAATCGGTGAAGGGCGTGCAACGGACGCGGACGTCGATTGTGCTGGGGACGGCGAAGGAGTTGCCGACCGTGACTCCAGGTGCGGTATATTAGAGTTTTGCCGCTGTAAGGGCGCGTAGCTCAGTTGGTTAGAGCGCCTGCTTCACACGCAGGAGGTCTGGGGTTCGAGTCCCCGCGCGCCCACCATTTACCTCTTTCTATTCCGCAGTTTCCTCTTTCCCTCCTCTACCCAAAAACCGTATCGAAACCACTGGGTGAAGGTCTGAGGAAAAGTTGAGGCGCTCGCCATCGAAGGACTCAACTCCGGCCCGTCAGTCGCACCCGATGAAGCGTACTGGGACGCCAAGCGCCAACAGATGATTGACAGTTACCGGATTTCGCGCGGCCAGTGCGTTTTGATCTCGACCTCTGTGCCGACTAGCTCGCGGAAGCGGCGAATCTCGACGTAGCGCTCCGATTCTTCGATGCGGCCCATGGCACGTTCGCACTTCTTGCCACCCAGCCGAACATGGGCTGGCGCTCCCGCAAAAAATATCCCGGCCTCGAATCCCTACGGGTGTTCCGCGTTAAGCATTTCGAAGAAATGCTAATTCTATATCGCCAACTCACGAAAGGCGTCGAAATCCTTCGAGTGGTTCACGGCTCGCGGAATCTTCGCGCGCTTTTGCGCCGCGAGGGGCTGGAGTAATCTTTCTCTCAGCGCAAAAGTCGCAACCCCCGCCATCACCCCCGCCGCATCTCCTCCCGTATCAACGCCAATATCTCTTCCTTTTCCTCCGAACTCGTCAACTCCTGCTCTAACCGCCGCAGCGCCACACCCAAGACATCCCGGTGATGCAGCTTCGCTCCCAACCCCTCCGTCTCCGTCAGCGTCAGCCAGATATCATGCAGCCGGTCCACATCCTCCGGCCACAAGCGCGGCGGGTGCGGCCCCAAATTCACATACGTCGGCTTCCGGTCCGGACTGATTATCTCCAGCGAAAATGGATGCCGCGGCTCCGGTAACTGCTCCCACGCCAACCCGATCCGCCGCGCCAACTCATCACTCGCCATCCGCGCCGAAATGCCCGTAACTAATCGCGACGCCTTCAGCGTCGCCGCCGCCTGTATCATCGCCGCGAACGGATCGCTCGCCGGCACAACCAACAGCTCCACGGGCTTCCCTTCCCTCTCCGCCACCGTCACCACACGCGAGAACAACTCCTGCTCATATGTCCCAAACAACTGTTCATCCTGTAACTCAAACTCCCCCGCCCCAGCCGAAATCGGATGCACCGTCATCACCACCACATCATGCCGCCGCAGGTTCGTCTTCTCCAATACGCGCCGCAAATGCTCCATGTTGTTGTAGTCCCGCAGCGCCACCAGCACGCACCCCGCCCTCGCGTTCAAATGCGCTACATCCACTTGCGGCTGATGGTCCAGATTGAACTCCTCCAACCCTTTCTTCGTCCCCGCCTTCGCCCGCTGCTTATTCACCTTCTCCGAAATCAAAAACAGCGTAAACAGCACCAAAGTAAACGAAACGCCATAAATCGTCGCAATCTTCTTCGTGAACAAATTCGCAATCGCCACGAAGAATAACATCGCCACCGTCGCCGCCAATCCCACCGGCCACTCCCGCCCGCCAATCTTGAAATTGAACGGTGTTTTATACTCCTGATCCGTCCGCTGAAACCGCAGCGCCAACACCCCCATCCCCTTCATAAAGAAACTCCACACCACGCCAAACGCATACGCCTCACCCAGCAAATACAGGTTCCCCCCGCTCCCCACGATCGTCGCCACTTGCATCAGCGTGATCAAATTCACAATCCGGAACGTCGTGCCAAATTTCACATGCGGCTTCCGGAACCAGTTCAACAACACCCCGTCTTCCGCCACTCGGTTCAACACCCCATTGGCACCTATCAAACTCGTGTTCACCGCGCCCGAAAGGATCAAAACACCAACTATCACCACAAAAACATGAAAAACCAGCTTCAGTATATGCGGCCCCTCCAAGCTCATCGCCAGCCCGCCCAACAGATTGTCTTTATACGATGGCCTGTCCGCGTCCGGAATTATCATCACCGCCAATATCGACAACAGCCCCGTCGACACCGACGCATATATGCAAACGATGTTCGCCGTTATCCGCAAATTCTTCAACTTCGGATACGCGATCTCCCGGTAAACCTGCGCCAAAGTCTCAAACCCGCTCATCGCCAACAGCGAATGCCCAAACGCCACCACCATCAGCACCATCGGCAATTGCGCCCAAAACGTCCCGTGCAGCCATCCCAATGACTCCTCATGCATCACCAACTGCGACGGCACCGGCAGCGGCGGCAGCGGCGCTCCGCCCCTTAACGCTATCGTGATCCCGCACCAGATCAACATGCACACTACCATCACCGTCGTCACCTGCATGATCCGCAACGCATGACCCGACGACTCATGGATCCCGCGTATATTCGACCGCCAGAACCACCCCGTCACCGCAATCGCAAAAAACACCGAAAACCCGTTCGGATCCACATGCAGCGGTTGACCCGCCAACACCGCCATCTCGTTCACCAAATGCCCCAAATACTGCCCCGCCGACACCGACGAAATCGGCCCCGTCAATATGTAGTCAACCACCAGCGCCGACACCGACAGCTTCGCCATCGACGGCCCAATCGAATCCCGGACAACTACGTAAACCCCGCCCCGTACGAACATCCCGCAGCTTTCCATATAAATCGAGCGCACCGCAAAGCTGAAGAACATCACCGCCATCACAAACCACGGAGCCGATTTGCCGATGGCGTATTCCGTAATCCCGCCAACGTAGTACATCGTCGATGCGAGATCGGAAAGGACGATGGCGGCCCCGCGCCAAAAAGAAATAAACGAAAGGGCAACTGTAGT
>CAMDKT010000331.1 GCA_945900935.1 Candidatus Sulfopaludibacter sp. SbA3
CTACTTTTTGGCGCACATATTGCAGTTCCAGTTTCACCGGGCTTTGAGCCAGGCGGCGGGCTGCAAGACGCCGCTGCACCGTTGCTCGATCTATAACTCGAAAGCGGCGGGAACCAAGCTGAATGAAATGTTGAGTATGGGCGTGAGCCAGCCGTGGCCGGTGGCGCTGACTGCCATTACCGGCAAGCCTGACATGGACGCGACGGCAATAAAAGACTACTTCGCGCCGCTGCAAAAGTGGCTGGATGAGCAGAACAAGGGGAAAGCGATTGGCTGGTAAAGAGAACTCATGGACATGACTGAAAGCCAATTGCGCGAGCGCCTGCGCAAGATCGCCGCTCTGTTTGAAGGCGCCAAGACTGCCGGCGAGCGGGAAGCCGCCGCCGCCGCAATGGAGCGCGTCAAGAAAACGCTAAATACGCGGCCACAGGAGCCGCCGCCAGTCTACACGGAACCGCTGGTGGAAATGCAGTTTTCCCTCACCGACCTTTGGCAACGCCGGCTGTTCTCGGCGCTCTGCCGGCGTCATGGCCTGATACCCTTCCGCTACCACCGCCAGCGCCACACCACGCTGATGGTCCGGGTGAAGCAGTCGTTCCTGGACCGCATTCTCTGGCCGGAGTATCAGCAACTGTCCGCCGCGCTCAATGAGTATCTCGCTACGGCCACCGACCGCATCATCCGGGAGGAAGTGTTCAACGATTCGGGGGAGGCGCAGGAACGGCCGGACTAAAGTATAGAGCGCGTGTGAACCTCGGGAGCGCGAGACTTGCCTTGGTGAAGAAATTCGTTCACTTCTTCCATCGAGCCGAAAAGGCCAACGAACAGCGGCGAATAGCGGCCCGGCGAACGGCGATAGCGGTTAAAATCCGGCGCGCGGAACTGGCCGTTTTTGGCGATGACGGCGCAGCCCATCGGGCGATATTCGTGCGTGCCCTGGGCCCACGCTTCTTCGTTTGACATCCAAACAGCAAAACCCATTTCAATACTGATATTATCGTGCCCATGCAACGCAGAGTATTTTTGGGAACATCGGCGGCGGTGAGCCTGGCGGCCGCTCCCTCCATCGGGCGATTGAAGCAGGGGGTCTGCGGCGGCGTTTTCCGCGGCTCCAATCTGGATTTTGAAGCGCAGTGCCGCGCCCTCGCCGAAATGGGCTTGCTGGCCTATGATCTGCAGGGGCCGGAACGATTCCCGATCATGAAGAAGTACGGCATTGTGCCGTCGATGGTGCCTGGGTCGAGCCCGTTGGCGAATGGCGTGAATGATAAGACCCTGCATGCCGAAATCATCAAGCGCACGCACGAGTTGATCGATGTATCCGCCGCGGCCGGCGCGCCGAATCTGATTATTCTGTCAGGGAACCGGCGCGGCAAGAGCGATGCCGAAGGGATGGACAACACGGTTGCGTGTTTGAACGAACTGAAGAAGCACGCCGAAGATAAAGGCGTGACGATGTGCATGGAGCTGTTGAACAGCAAGGTGAATCACCCGGATTATCAATGCGACCGCACACCCTGGGGCGTGGAGGTCTGCAAGCGGGTGGCGTCCCCGCGCGTGAAATTGCTCTACGACATTTACCATATGCAAATTATGGAAGGCGACATCATCCGCACCATCCGCGACAACTTCCAGTGGTTCGCGCATTTCCATACAGCGGGAAATCCCGGCCGGAATGAGATCAACATTGAGCAGGAGCTGAACTACAAGGGCATCGCCAAGGCCATTGCCGATTTGGGATACAAGGGCTATATCTGCCACGAATACACGCCGAAAGTGAAGCCGTGGAAGGACGCGCTGATCGAAGCTGTCGAGTCTTGTAACGTCTAGTTACGCGGCCGTGCCGAAAGCTTTCCGCAACACCGCGTAGCTCTTCGCCACGGCGGTCAACGGGTCTTCCTTGCCTTCCATCTCCAAGGAGACCCAGCCCTTGAATCCGGTGCCCCGCAAGATCTTCGCAATCCGCGGATAGTCCAAATCCAGCGTGTACCATTCGCCGCCGCCATAATACGTTTTCGCCTGCACAATCGTCGCCAGTCCGGCGAGCCGTTGAATCCCCTCATACGGATCGCCCGGATAGTTCCCGGTGTCCAGATTGATTCCCAGCCACGGCGAGTTCACCGCCTTGTGAATCGTCAGCAAATTGTCGACGCGAGTCGTTAAACCCCAATGATTCTCCAGCGCCAGCATGACGCCTTCCTTCTCACAGACGGGCAGGCATTTCTGAATCGATTCGATACACCACGCGAACGCGTCCTTATCGGTATACCCCGGCAGCGCCGGCTCGTCGCCCTTCACCTTCATCAAATCGTCGAATGATTTAATCGTCTTCCACCGTCCGCTGTTCAGCCGCACGCACGGAATCCCCAGGCGCGCCGCCAACTGCAAACACCGTACTGTATGGTCAATCATCTTCTGCCGCTCCGCCGCGTCCGGCGAGACGAAGTCCTGATGAATCGACAGCATCGGGAACGACAATCCCCGTTCAAACGCCATCTTTTTCAGCTTGGCGCAGTAGGCCGGCGACTCGTCCATCATCTGCCGGTGCAGAATCTCAACGCCGTCAAACCCCAGCAAAGCGGCGTGTTCAATCACTTTTTCAATCGGATACTTCTCCGTCTTGAAATGCCAATAGCTGTAGGTGGAGACGGCCAGCGGAATTCGGCCCGTAAACGGAACCGCGCCCGCCTGCAATCCGCCAAGAGCCACTGAGCCGAGAATCGAACGTCGAGAAATCATAATTATATTCTCGCCGATTGTCGATCATGTAAACAGCGCCTCCCGCCGCGGCGTCTTCCGGTCTGATACGCTAAAAAGAATTCCCAACTATGGAACGCACTACAAACGGGGTCACCCCCATCACGAAGGCTCGGCAGTTGAACTGGATCACTATCATCTTCCTGGCCGTCTTCCACGCGGGCGCATTGGCCGCCCCGTTTTTCTTCGAGTGGAAATCTTTGGCCGTCATGGTTCTGCTCTATTGGATCACTATTGGTTGGGGAATCGGCATGGGTTACCATCGCCTCCATACCCACCGCGCCTATGTTGTGCCGAAGTGGATCGAATACCTGTTCGCCTTGTGCGGAACGATGACGCTCGAAGGCGGTCCTATTTTCTGGGTTGCCACGCACCGCATTCATCATCAGAAGTCGGATCAGGAAGGCGATCCCCATTCGCCGCGCGACGGCAAGTGGTGGTCGCACATCGGCTGGATCATCTTCGGCGAGTCGAAGCACAACAAGACCGACGAGTTGGCGCGTTTTACGCCGGATCTGGCTAAGGACCCCTTCTACCGTTGGCTCAACACCTGGCACTTCCTGCCTGTTGCCGTTTCCTCGATCATCATCTGGGTGCTCGGCGGCTGGTCCATGTTCCTCTGGGCCGTTTGCATGCGCATCGTTCTCGGCCTGCATTCCACTTGGCTGGTCAACTCCGCCACCCATTTATGGGGACGACGCCGTTTCGATATCCGCGACGACTCCCGCAACACATGGTGGGTCGCCATTCTTACGTTCGGCGAAGGCTGGCATAACAACCACCATGCTCATCCGAATTCTGCCCGCCACGGCTTGGCCTGGTATGAATTGGACATGACGTTCATGCAGATTCGTTTCCTCGAAATCATCGGCCTTGCTACCAGAGTGAAGGTCGCCACGGTCGATATGGAGCCGGCGGTCACACGCAGCAAAGTGGCGTAGGTGGTTTCTCTCGAAGAATACCTCTCGACCGTCTACGAGCCGGATTGCGACTTCGTGGATGGAACTATTGAGGAGCGTAATTTGGGCGAGTGGGACCATGCGCTGGTGCAGTCAAACATCAGCGCTTACCTCCATACGCACTCCAAAACGCAGGAGAGGAGAGTCCTCACAGCACTCCGCCTCCACGCCCCCATTCCTCTGTATTGAAATCCTCTCGCCTGAAGACCGCATGAGCCGCGTCAAAGTCCGCATCAACGACTTTCTGGCGATGGGAGTCAATACGGTCTGGCTCATCGACCCCGAAACCCGCCAAGCGTACACGGCCAACGCCGCCGAAGGACTTCGCGAAGTCAAAACCGGCGTCCTGCGCACAGAATCGCCGGTCATCGAAATGCCCCTCGCCGACGTGTTTTGACCGTCCGTGATAACGTAAAAGCATGTCCACCGGAACGATGGTCTCTCTCGAAGAGTACATGGAAACCGCCTACGAGCCGGATTGCGACTTCGTTGATGGATGTTTAGAGGAGCGCAACCTGGGCACTTGGGGCCATGGCCGGTTGCAGTTAAAGATTGGCGGTTATTTCCTTACTCACTACGAACCCCAAGGGATGAGAACGGCCACGGATGTT
The DNA here is from genome assembly GCA_945900935.1 of Candidatus Sulfopaludibacter sp. SbA3. Taxonomy (GTDB): domain Bacteria; phylum Acidobacteriota; class Terriglobia; order Bryobacterales; family Bryobacteraceae. The sequence continues at coordinate 4,328 of CAMDKT010000331.1, forward strand.
CGCATTCGGGTCACGCCAAATCGAGTCCGCATTCCCGATCTCTGCGTTTACCTGACAGATCCCGAGGAAGAAGTTCCCTCCACGCCGCCATTCCTCTGCATCGAAATTCTCTCCCCGGAAGACCGCATGAGCCGCGTCGAAGTGCGCATCAACGACTTCCTGGCGATGGGCGTGAACACAGTCTGGGTCATCGACCCCGAAACACGCCAAGCGTACACGGCCACCGCCGCCGAAGGTTTGCGAGAAGTCAAAACCGGCGTCCTGCGCACAGAATCGCCGGTCATCGAAATGCCCCTCGCCGAAGTGTTCTAATACCCGCTCTTCTTATCCACCAAATTCAATAACGGCTGCCCGCTCTCGTACCGCCCGAGATTTTCCAGAAAAAACTGCATGGCCTCGTCGGTCCACGTCGCCGTGTGATCGGCGCAATGCGGCGACAGCAGCACGTTCGATAAACCCCAAAACGCGTGGCCTTCCGGCAGCGGTTCTTTGTCAAAGACATCCAGCGCCGCGCCCTTGATCGTTCCGTCCCGCAACGCCGCAATCAGCGCCTCTTCATCAATCACCGGCCCTCGGCCCACATTGATCACCACCGCCGATGGTTTCATTCGGGCAAGCTCGGCAGCCCCCACCAGCCCGCGCGTCTCCTCAGTCAACGGCGCAGCCGCCAGCAAATAATCCACGCCCGCCATCATCTCCGCGCGCTCCGCAACCGTGAAGCTCTTCGAAACAATCGGGTCTTCATCGGACAACTGCGGCCGCCTGCGGATCACATGGATCTTCATCCCCAACGCATGAGCCCGCACCGCCGCCGCGCGTCCAATCTCGCCGTACCCGATCACCCCCAGCGTCTTCCCCGCCACCATCTCGACATCGAATTGATCCCACCGCCCCGCCTCCTGGCTCCGCACCATCCGCCGTAAATCCTTGGCGAAATGCAGTATCGACGCCACCACAAACTCGCCCAGCGATTCCTTAAACACGCCGCGCCCATTCGTCATCGGCACCGTGCTCTCCACCAGTGCGGGGAACAAAATACTCTCCAGCCCCGCTGACAGCGAGTGTATCCACTGGACACGCGGCGCCAGATCCCAAACCGTTTGCAGCGGAATCCCAGGCCCCATGCAATACAGAACCGCGTCGGCATTCTCGCCCATCGCGGCAAGCTCCTCTACGGTATTCCCGACGACGTAGTTCACATCGGCGGGCAGTTCGCGCAGCCATTTTAAGTAAGGCGCGCTTGGGTTGGAAGCAACAAGCAGTGTTGTGGAAGACATTGTCTCCAACGTAACACGCCGAATTTATGACACACTGAAAACGTGGTTGATTTCTGTACCTGTGGTGCCCAGTTGCCTGCCGACGCCCGCTTTTGTCACCGTTGTGGCAAGCCCCAGTTCGCCGATCCCCCGCCGGACCCCGAGCATAACGCCGAGTTCGAGCACCGCCCCGGCATAGAACACTCCGCGGATGATCTTCGCGCCATAGCCGCCGCCGCTCCCGGAGCCGTTGCCGAGACGACAACCCGAATCAGCTTCCACAACGCCGACGCCGTTCGCGCCGGCTTCTATACCGCCATCATCATCTGGATCCTCATGATCATCCCCATTGGCGGCGCGCCCGGACTGATGCTTAAAGTCGGGGTACTTCTGGGCGGCGGTTTCCTCGCCGTCGTATTCTATTCCCGTCGTACCGGCCAGATGCTCACCGTCGCCGCCGGGGCCCGCCTCGGCTGGATCACCGGTGTTCTGTTCTACGTCATCTGGATGCTCTTCTTCACCGTCACGATCCTCGTTTTGCAGGACCAGGGCGGCCTGATGGAGGCATACAAAAAGCAGTTGCAGGAAGCCAACGCCCCCGCCGATGCGATTAAGCAAATCACCGAAATCATGCAGTCCCCGGAAGTGTTCGGTGCCGCCATGCTGCTCATGCTAGGCGTAATGTTCATCGCTTTTACGCTGCCGATGATCCTGGGCGGCGCCGTAGCCGCGAAAACCCTGGGACGAGAGTAGTCCGGAGCTTCACAATCAACACGCCGCCAAAAATGATCGACATTGCCGCGATCTCCTTCTTCCCGAACGGTTCATCGTAGAACAGCTTTCCCAGCGTCACGGCCACCACTGGATTGACGAATGTGTAGATCGAGACCAGCGATACCGGGAGCGTCTCCAGCGAATAGATATAGGCGCTGTAGCCCACAATCGAGCCAAACGTAACCAGCCACAACAGACCCGCTATCCCTGTTGTTGACAGCGTCACGGGCCGCTCCGGCACCAGCAGCGCCGCAAGGGCGTAAACCAGCCCCGCCGCCATCTGCTGCAACGCCCCGGTCAACAACGGAGGCGTCGTCGCCCTCCACCGGCGCTGCAAAATGGAGCCGGTATTCCAGAAAAACGAGCCCACTTGCAATACCAAAAACCCTT
>CAMDKT010000332.1 GCA_945900935.1 Candidatus Sulfopaludibacter sp. SbA3
CACCATCCAGTACGGCTATCAAAAACCCTGGTATCCCTACGTCAACGCGATGCTGGACGCCACGCGCCCGGAACTGCAATTCCGTTGGATCAACGCCCACCTGGCAACCGTCACCGGAGCTCTCCCCCAAGGCATGCGAGTGGCCTTCGCCATTCCCTGGGACCCCAATTTCCGGGCGTATCTAAACGGTGTCCCTGTATCGCTCCACGCAAACTCCACCGGACTCATGGCCACCGATGCGCTCCCCGCCAACGGGACCGCCCTCGAACTCCGCTTCGAGCCTTCCGCCGAAGAACTCGCCTGCGCCGCCGTTAGCGTCATCACCGCCATCGCCTGCTTCGCCGGACTATTCTGGAAACGGCGATCCTGACCGATGCGAACGTTCCTCATCATCCTCCGCCGCGCATTTTTCAACTCCTTTCTCGACGGCTGCTGGGGCATCGCAAAAGGCGCGGCGTACTCCGGCCTGTTGAGTCTCTTCCCGGTACTCTCCTCGCTCGCCGCCATCCTCGTCCAGGCCAATGCCGGCCCGATATCGGAATACCTCGCCCGCTTCGTTTTTGAAGTCGTGCCCCCGGGCACGGCCGAATTGATCGAGCGCCAATTCCGAGAGCGCGGCGCCCAGCCTCTTTCGCTCATCGTGGTCGCGCTCCTGCTCTCCGCCTGGGCCGCGTCGTCGCTCATGGCCACGTTGATGGAAGGCTTCCGTGCCGCGTATCGGCTCCCCGGCGGCCGCGGCATCGTCCAGGACCGCATCGTAGCCTTCGCCCTGGTTTTCATCTCCGCAATGCCCGCCATTGCCGCTTCGACCCTGCTCGTATTTGGCGACAAAGTCGAACAGGCGCTCCTCCCAATCGCCGACGGCAACATCGCCTCCGGCGTCCTGCTGGCCACCAAACTCATCCGTCTATTCATCTCACTCGGCGCCGTTGTGTTAACGACGGCGGTACTCTACTACGTCGCGCCGAACCGCCGGCAGCAATGGAAAAACGTCTGGCCCGGAGCCTTCGTCGCCACCGCCCTCTGGCTCGCCGTGACGGTCATCTTCGCCTGGTACGTCCGCAACCTGGCCAATTACAACGTAATGTACGGCTCCATCGGCGGCGTCATCGCGCTCATTGTCTGGATGTATCTCCTGGCCGCCATCGCCCTGTTCGGCTGCGAATTCAACGCGGAGACGGAACGCGTGCGCTCGCGCGAGGCGGCCTAACCGCCCAGTGGTTGCGGCGGAAACTCAGCACCCTCCCTCGGACTTCCGCACTCAGACGGCGACAGCTTCCCCGGCTCTCGAGGGACTCGCCGATTGCGGACAGCTCCCTGACGGTCGCGGCTCGGTACCCGGCAGGTCCCCCCCCGGGATGGTGCCAAGATCGCGGATCCTTTGCTACCGTCAAACGGTGGGCAACCGCGAAACAGATCCTTTCTTCCGCCAAAAATTCTGATTCGCTCAATCCAATCGTCATCGCAGCTACCGAGTCCAGCGCCTCCAAAATATCCGCCAGCCGTTGCTCATCCCTCCGCATAGATCACGTGGGCCTCGGAAAGGATTTCCTTCCGCGCCAGCAGCTTCAAAGCGGCCTTCACCGCTACGTCAACGCGCCGCCCCAAAATCGTCGAAAACTCTCGACCCAGCGCGGACAGCCCAAGTAGTCCGGGGCGCGCCTCCTCCAGGAACTCGACGAGCAGATCGACATCGCTATCCGGGCGCATCTCCCCGCGCGCCGCAGAGCCAAACACGGCCAGTTCCTTCACCCCATACTTGCGGCAAATGGCGAACAAGTCGCTATCGGCAATTTCGACACCTGTTGCGATCCTCATAGAAATCCTCCTCATTATCCCTCACCCTCTACACTGAAAAAATGCAGTTCCAGATCGGCGTCTGCTACACCCCGAAAGTCGATTAGGAAACTGCCATCGAGGGACCCCTCCGCGGCGCATTCCAAAACGAACTATTGCCCTCCGGTGAGTTGAGGTACAGGAACCGCGTAGCGTGGGCACGATTTTATCTGGTGCGAGAAGGCTTGCTCGACTCCTCTAAACGAGGTGTCTGGCAATTGACCGATCTCGGTCGGCAAACACATTTGTCACCTGAGCAATCGCAAGGCTTTTTCCAGAAATGGACAAAGATTTTCCAGAGGCGGCGAAAGGCTAAAGTGTCTGAACCGGAGGCTATCGCCGAAGAAGTGGCAGTAGCGAGCGGCGAGCCTTCCAAGGACTATTCCATCGAAGTCTTGGAACTTATGCAAGCCCTCCCACCGGCGGGATTCGAACAACTGTGCCAGGCGATTCTCCGTGAAGCCGGTTTTAACGAAGTCGTCGTGACGGGCCGCTCTAGCGACCAGGGGATTGATGGCCACGGAATTCTACAAGTGAATCCCTTGGTCTCGTTTCGCGTGCTGTTCCAGTGCAAGCGCTACAGGAATTCGGTCACCCCCTCCCAAGTCCGCGACTTCCGCGGCGCCATGGCCGGGCGAGCAGATAAAGGAATCATCTTAACTACCGGCACATTCACCACCGAGGCCCGCCGCGAAGCCTCCCGCGATGGCGTCCCGCCCATCGAACTCATCGACGGAGAAAAACTCGTCCAAATGCTCGAAACTCTCGAACTCGGGCTCAAACCCGTGCGGTCCTTCGAGGTCGATCACGCCTACTTCGCGAAATTTAGGGCCTAGGCATCTACACTGGAATGATGCAATTCCAGATCGGCGTCTCCTACACCCCGAAAGGCGATCAGGAATCTGCCATCGAAGGCCTCCTCCGCGGCGCCAACGATGGCACTCAGCACCAGGTTCTGCTCGGCGTCACCGGCTCCGGCAAAACATTCACAATGGCGAAAGTCATTGAAGCCACGAACCGTCCCGCCATCGTTCTCGCTCATAACAAAACCCTCGCCGCCCAGCTCTATCACGAGTTCAAATCTTTCTTTCCCAATAACGCCGTCGAATACTTCGTCAGTTACTACGATTACTACCAGCCCGAAGCCTACATACCCAACTCCGATGTCTACATCGAAAAAGAATCAACCGTCAACGACGAACTCGACCGCCTGCGCCTCCACGCCACCCGCTCCCTCTTCGAACGCCGTGACTGCGTCATCATCGCCAGCGTAAGTTGCATCTACGGCATCGGTTCCCCGGAAGCCTATTACGGCATGCTTCTCATGCTCGAAAAAGGCATGCGGATCTCCCGCAAAGAACTCACCGGCCGGCTCGTCGAACTCCTCTATCAGCGCAATGACAATGAATTCGGCCGCGGCGCTTTCCGCGTCCGCGGCGACATCGTCGAAATCTTCCCGTCCTACGACGAATACGCCGTTCGCATCGAACTCTGGGGCGACGAAATTGAATCGATTTCCCACATCGACGCGCTCTCCGGCACCATTCGCCAAACCCACACCCGCCTCCCCATTTACCCCAAAACCCATTACGTCCTCAGCGAAGACATGAAGGAAAAGGCCATGGGCACCATCAAGGAGGAACTCGAATGGTGGCGTCCGGAACTCGAAAAACAGGGCAAATTGATTGAAGCCCAGCGCATTCATCAGCGCACCATGTTCGATCTGGAGATGATCAAAACCATCGGCTATTGCCACGGCATTGAAAACTACTCCCGCCATTTCTCCGGCCGCCTCCCCGGCGAAGCCCCGCCTACTCTGCTCGATTACCTCCCGGCCGATCACCTCATGTTCATCGACGAAAGCCACCAGACCATGCCCCAAATCCGCGGCATGTGGCACGGCGACCGCTCCCGCAAAGAGACCCTCGTCAATCACGGCTTCCGCCTCCCCAGCGCTCTCGACAACCGCCCCCTGACGTTCGAAGAATTCCAGAATCGCGTCAACCAGGCCATCTATGTCTCCGCCACGCCCGGACCCTACGAACTCGAAATCGCCCGCGGCGTTACCGTCGAACAGGTCATCCGCCCCACCGGCCTCATTGACCCTCCCGTCGAGGTCCGTCCCGTCCGCGGCCAGGTCGATGACTTACTCAATGAGATACGTCTCCGCGTCGAAGCCAATGAACGCGTTCTGATAACGACACTAACAAAGCGAATGTCGGAGGATCTTGCCAGCTATTACTCCGAAGTCGGCGTCAAATGCCAGTATCTCCATTCCGAAGTCAGTACCCTCGACAGAATCAAACTGCTTCGCCAATTGCGCAAGGGCGAGTTAGACGTTCTTATCGGCGTTAACTTACTCCGCGAAGGACTTGACCTCCCCGAGGTCTCCCTCGTCGCCATCCTCGACGCCGATAAAGAAGGTTTCCTCCGCTCCGCCGGTTCGCTGATACAAACCATCGGCCGCGCCGCCCGCAATCTTAACGGACGCGCTATCCTTTACGGAGATGTACTTACAGATTCTATGAAAAAGGCCATCAGCGAAACGAATCGCCGCCGCCTGATTCAGGCCGACTATAACGAAGTGAACGGCATCATTCCCCAGTCCATCATCAAGCCAATCGACATGAGTCTGATTCGCATCGCCGAATCCGATTACGTCACCATCCCCCTGGAACCCGAATCCCCCGAATCTGAACTCGATCCCCAGCAAAAGCTCCAATTCATCGCCGATCTCGAACTGCGCATGCGCGAAGCCGCCCGCCAATTCGAATTTGAAAAAGCCGCCCAGCTCCGCGACCGGATTAAAGCGTTGAAATCGCCCGGCCCATGAAGAATAAACCCTGGATCGGCATCCTCGCCGCCGGCCCCATAAGCCCCGCCCTCTTCCGGATTTCTGACCTGCATGTCCATCTCGGTCCCGTCGCCTCCTCCTCCCTCCGCGTCGCCTCCCGGCTTGCCAATCGACTCAAGGCCGGCAACGCCGTCCACCCCCAAGCCCTGCAACAAGCCGAACTCATCGTCATCACCGGACCGGAAGCGGATTTCCCCGAATTACTGAAACTCGCCGTCTCCAGCGGCATCGATTGGCATGGCCGAACCGCCATTTTGCTCGATTTTCGGCGCGACGCCTCCGACCTCGCGCCCTTGCGTGATCTCGGCGCGTCGACCGGCACGCTCGACTCGCTCGACGCCTTCCCCGATCCCCGCTTCGTCGCCGATGCCGACCCTGCCGCCCGCCGCCGCCTCCAACATTTCGCCACCGCCACGAAGTCGTCGATTTTCTATCTGAAACCGGGCCGCAAACAGGTTTTCGCTGCCGGCGCCGCCTTCACCGGGACGCTTTTCACTCCACTCGTCGCCGCCACCGTCGATTGCCTGAAAAAAGCCGGACTCACCCCGGCCGAAGCCCTTCTGATCACCGAACGCAACACCCTGCAAACGCTCCGTTCGTGGCTCAAATCCGGTCGAAAAGGCTGGGCCGGTACCGTTCCAGACGGTGATTTGGTCGCATTTAAGCGTCAAATAGCGGCGCTAAGCGGTGAAAATGACGTACTGTCGGAGTACTTTTCGACCACCGCGCGCATGGCTCTGCTTCTTTTCGGCGAGGATGCGGGCTGGCTGAGTGCGCTCGAAGCCGAGTCCTCCCCGTCGGCCATAATAGGACCAATCGACGAGTCCCAAGCGCAGCGACTAGCCGCCGCCGGCCGCCTGGCTGCGAATCTGGCGCACGATTGGAATAATCTGCTCACGCTGCTCGCCGCGCAGGCGGCCGAAATTGCCCAGGCGCTGCCAGCCGGTCACCCGGCCCAATCCCTGGCGGCCGAATTGAACAGCGCCATCGAACACGCGGCCGATTCCCCTCGCCGGCTGCTCGGCTGGCTGCGCGAGGAGCCTGCACAATTGGTAACCGCCGATCTCAATACCGTCATTCGCGCCGCCTTGCCGCTGGTCCAATTGGCGCTGGGCCGGGGCGTTCAGTGCGATACGGATTTAATCGATTCGCCGCTCCCGCTGGCCCTCGATCAACCGCTATTTCTGAATGCGCTTCTGAATCTGGCGAGCAACGCGTCCACCGCCATGGCGGGTCGAGGCAAGTTCACGATTTGCACCAAAACCGAGGGAGACACCATCACCCTCACGGTGGAAGATAATGGCCCAGGAATGGACGAGGAAACGCGCGAGCGCATTTTCGAGCCGTTCTTCAGCACGCGCCACGCCAATGGCGGTACCGGCCTCGGCATGGCAACCGTAAGCGCGTTCGCCGAGGGTCACAACGCCGCCGTCACCATCGACACGGCGCCTAGCGAGGGATGCCGTTTGACCTTCCTATTTCGGCACGATTTTTAGGCTAACCACTCCGCGGCCGGAACGGACGGTGATGGCGTCAAGCGAGCGCTCTGCAATCTTGCCCGCGACGTCGAGCTTCCTGATCACGGGCGTTTTCTCGCGGGTGATGGAGAACTAGATGTTACGGGAGACGGGGTTGACGGCGAGATCCTGAATCGTGATCTGCTCGGGCGCGGCACCGAGCGCGGCGGCGATCTTCTGATTGATCCCCTTCAGCTCAATACTGCCGGCACCTTTGTTGGCTTTGCTGTCACCGGTGTCGATGGCGATCAGGCTGGCGGCGGCGGAATCGCCAACGAATAGAATTCCTGGGGAGCAAAAGCCAATGGCCCGGCCGATGAGAGTTTGAGTTTCTTTGCGGTCAAGCCGACGCCTGGGGCGGCAAAAGCCGCGCTGATGATGAGGGCGGCGCAAACAAGCAAGCTTTTCATGCGGACCCTCTTTGTTGCCGAATGCTACCACATTGAATATCCCGTTCGGAGTCGTGGTGTACTGAATGAACATGGCCCGCACACTCATTTTGTTGTTGATGGCGGTTTCGGCATTTG
>CAMDKT010000333.1 GCA_945900935.1 Candidatus Sulfopaludibacter sp. SbA3
GCCCAGGCGGGCCAGAGTGTCGCCCTCCCGCAGACAACTCTCCAGGCGGCGGGCCGTTTCGATAAGCAGCTTGTCGCCCAGCGCGTGGCCGAGGCTGTCATTGATGATCTTGAAGCGGTCCAGATCCAGAAACATCACGGCAAAAGGTCTCGACTGCTCGCGGTGCCAGCGCTTCATCCGGTTCTCCAGACGCTCGCGAAACAGCGTGCGGTTGGGTAGGCCGGTCAGTCCGTCGTGCAACGCCTGATGAATCAATCGCAGCTCCGCCGCCTTCCGCTCCGTGATATCGGTTTGCGAGCCGACCATGCGACAGGCGTTTCCGGCGCCATCGGCAACCGCCAGAGCCCGGCAGAGCACCCAGCCATCCGGCTCGCGATGCCGCAGGATTCGACACTCGAATTCCAGAAACCCGCTTCCACGCTTCCGGTGGTCCGCCAGGGCGGAGCGAACACGTTGGACGTCATCGGGGTGAATCCGTTGGAACCACTGCTCCGGCTCCGGGCCGATCTCCGCTTCCGTGCAGCCGAACATCGCCTTCCAGCGCGCCGAGAAATAAATACGGTTGGTTCTCAGGTCCCAATCCCACAGTCCATCGTTGGCGGCCTGCGCCACCAGCCTGTAAGCCTCCTGGCTCTGGCGCAGACGCTCCTCGGCGTGACGGCGTTCGGTGATGTCGCTGACTACGATTCGATAGGCGGCCCGGTGTTCCGCAAGCGCCTGGAGTACGGCATAAGTCAGTTTGGGAGGGACGGCGCCAGGATAAGCCCACGGGTCGTGTAGCAACGCCTCCCCGGAAGCGACGGCGGCCCTGCCCTCCAGTCGCGCAAAAAATTCGCCGCCGTTCTTGCGGATCAGTCGAAGTTCGCAGCTCTTCGGGCCGCCGGACTTGAACAATTTCCTGCGGTGCAGATACCAGGCGTCCTGGTCCGCGGGCGCGACAAACTCCGACACGCGCCTCCCGACGATCTCCGCAACCCCGGCCTGGAGCATCCAGGCGCTGGTAAGGTTGGCCTCGAGGATCCACCCTCGATCATCAATGGTCAGATAGCCCACGGGCGCTTGATCGAACAAGTCGCGGTACTTGTCGTGCGCCGATTGGAGTTCTTCCTGGATCGCCTCCATCTCGAGGCGCTGCATCTGCACTTCCATCTTCTCCGAGGCCAGTGCCTCAATCAGTTCGCGAATCTGTTCCTGCGAGTACCACTCCCGTTCTGAGCCGCCCAGAGCAAGGGCAGCCCGCGGACGTTTCTGGGATGTGCTCATTCGGTTCTCCTGGCCACCGCGGATGTCCTGTCCGCGCGCGCCTATACCAACTCACTCATTTTAAAGTATAGTACACCCATCGAAGAATTTGCCTGAGGCGGGGCCGGATTGCGTAACCGAATGGGGAAAACCCACCGGTTCGCTTACGCTCGCGGCTCGGTAAACCTTCCGGAATCAGTGCAACCGTTTCCGGGCCGCACCCGTTTCCGGGCCACGACCGTCAGGGAGTGGTTTCGGCCAGAATCCACAAAACCATTAAACACCCCGAGGCAGGAGCATTACCGTGGCAGAAAAGAAGGCGCGTCGAATCCGGGCCGTTCGCGGCGGCGGGGCCGCCCTGTCGACAACGGCGACTGAGGCCGGGGCACCCGCCCAGCCGGAGGAGCAATCCACACCGGCCCAATTGGAGGACAGCTTTCCAGTGGTGGGTATCGGCGCGTCGGCCGGAGGGTTGGCGGCATTCGAAGCATTTTTTTTCCGCCATGCCCACCGCCACCGGCAGCGGCATGGCGTTCGTCCTGGTGCAGCACCTCGCGCCGGACCACAAGAGCATCCTGAGCGACCTGGTCAAGCGTTATACCACCATGCAGGTCTACGAGGTCTCCGACGGGATGCAGATCCGGCCCGACTGCGCCTATATCATCCCGCCCAACCGCGACATGGCCCTTCGGAACGGCACGCTTGGCCTGGTGGAGCCGTCCGCGCCTCGCGGCCATCGGCAGCCCATCGACTACTTTTTCCGGTCCCTGGCCGAGGACCAGCATGAGCGGGCTATTTGCATCGTGCTCTCCGGCACGGGTTCGGACGGTACGCTGGGCGTCCGGGCCATCAAAGGCGAGGGCGGCATGATCATGGCGCAGACGCCGGGATCGGCGCAGTACGACGGCATGCCGCGCAGCGCGATCGCCACCGGCCTGGTGGACTACATAATGCCGCCGGCAGAGATGCCGGCCCAACTGGCCGCCTACGTATCGCACGCCTTCCAGAAGCGGGCGCTTCCGGAGTCTGTTCCGGAGCCCGGGATCAACCACGGGCTGAAACGAATCTGCAAACTGCTTCGCGCCCAGACGGGTCACGACTTCTCGGCGTATAAGGAAAACACGATCATCCGGAGAGTCGCGCGGCGCATGGCGGTTCATCAGATCGATCAGGTGGAAGACTACCTGTATTATCTCCAGCAAAATGCCGCGGAGGGCGAAGCCCTCTTTCGCGAACTCCTGATCGGAGTCACCAGCTTTTTCCGCGACACGGAGGCCTTCGACTTCATTCGGACGCGGGTGATCCCGCGCCTGTTTGCCGGCAAGGCGCCCGCCGGAACGGTTCGGGTCTGGGTTTGCGGATGCTCGACCGGCGAGGAGGCCTATTCCATCGCCATCCTGCTCCAGGAGCATATGGAGTCCCTGAAACATCCAATCAAGGTTCAGGTATTCGCCACCGACATTGACAGGCGCGCCATTGAACAAGCGCGGAACGGCATCTATCCCGCCAGCATCGCCGCCGACGTAACGCCCGAGCGGTTAGCCCGCTTTTTCCACCAAAATGAGCCGGGAGGGGAATATCGCATTCAAAGGGTGATTCGCGACCTGCTGGTTTTCTCCGAGCAGGATGTGATCAAGGACCCTCCCTTCTCCAAGCTCGACCTGATCTGTTGCCGCAACCTGCTGATCTATTTGAATGCCGATCTGCAAAAAAAACTGATTCCGTTGTTCCACTACGCCCTGGTGCCGGAGGGCGTGCTCGTTCTGGGAACGTCGGAAACAGTCGGGGACTACTCAGCGCTGTTTTCTTCGCTCGACCGCAGGACGAAGATCTATTCGCGGCTTCGGGATCTTCCCGGCGTCGCGCATCCGCTGTTAGGCGAGATAATGCATCCGTGGCTGGAGGGGGAAAGCCGCCACCCCCCGCGTCGCGTTGTGCGCGCGAACGTCGAACCAAGGTTGAGGTTTCGCGAGTTGACCGAAACGGCATTGCTCGACCATTACGCGCAGGCCGCGGTGCTGGTCACGGGCCACGGTGAGATCCTTCACGTCTTTGGCCGGACCGGCAAATATCTCGAGCCGGCCCCGGGGGACGCCGCCGTGAATGTGCTGCCGATGGCCCGCCAAGGGCTGCGCCGGGATTTGACCACGGCCTTGCACTACGCCGTTTCCCGCAAAGAGGCCGTCCTGCGCACCGGACTGCAGGTCAAGACAAATGGCCACTTCATCAACGTCAATCTGACGGTGCGGCCGATTGTCCACGATGCGGACAGCGGCGCCCAGGACGCATACCTGGTGGTTCTGGAGGAGGTCTCCCTGCCGGACTCTGGCGCCGAGGGTCCGGTGCCCGTCGCGTCCGCCGTCGCGGCGGACGTCAACTCGGACGCACGGATCACCGCACTGGAACGGGACCTGCGGACCAAGGACGAGTACCTCCAGACCACGATTGAGGAGATGGAGACCACGACCGAGGAGCTCAAGTCTTCCAACGAGGAGATGCAGTCCGTTAACGAGGAACTGCAATCAACGAACGAGGAGATGGAGACTTCCAAGGAGGAGCTGCAATCTGTCAACGAAGAGCTGTCGACAGTCAATACGGAGCTGCAATCCAAGGTTGCCGATCTCTCGCGGGCCAACAACGACATGAACAATCTGCTGGCGGGCACCGGAGTGGCGACGCTTTTCGTCGATCATGAGTTGCGCATTGCCCGGTTCACTCCAACCACTACGGAGCTGATCAACCTGATCCACACCGACGTGGGCCGGCCGGTTGGGCACTTCGTCTCCAACCTGGTGGGCTATGATCGCCTGGCCGTGGACGTACAGGCTGTGCTGGACGATCTGGTCCCGCGCGAGGCGGAAGTCCAAACCACGGCAGGACGCTGGTACCTGATGCGCGTTCGACCTTATCGCACCCTGGAAAACGTGATTGAAGGAGCGGTGATCACCTTTATCGACATCACCGAGCGCAAACGCGCGGAGGACGCGCAGCGCCAGAGTGAGAACGGCCTGGCCGCGGAACTGGAGGCCATCATCCGTCTGCAAACCCTCGCTGGGCGATTTGTACTGGAGGGCGGCCTCCCGGAACTGCTCAACCAGGTCCTGGAATCGGCGATCGCCATCGCCGGAACAGGTATGGGAACCATTCAATTAATGGACGCCCGGTCGGGCCGGTTGCGAATCGAGGCGCATCGGGGATTCCAGCAGCCCTTCCTGGACTTCTGGAAGACCACCGGCGAGGGTGAGGGCAGCTGCGGGGCAGCACTGAAGTCGGCCGAGCGCGTGATCGTGGAGGACGTCGCCGACAGTCCGATCTTTGCCGGCAAGCCCGCATTGGACGTTATGCTGGCAGCCGGCGCGCGGGCTGTTCAGTCCACGCCGCTGATGAGCCGCGCCGGCAGGGCGCTGGGGATGATCTCCACGTACTTCCTGGTGCCTCGCCGGCTTGCGGATCGCACCTTGCGGCTGATGGATCTGTTGGCCCATCAGACCGCCGACATCATCGAACGCGGACAGAACGAGGAATCGATCAACCGGCAGCGGGAATGGCTGGAGCTGGCTCATGAGTGCGCCGGCTCCGGTGCCTTTGAATGGAACATCCAGTCGGGAGAGATCACGTGGAGCCGGGAGATGGAAGCCCTCTACGGACTCAAGCTCCATCAGTTTGAAGGCACGTTTGAAGCATGGAGCGGGCGCATCCACGAGTTGGACCGTGAGGGCACCGCAATCGCCACCGCTCGCAGCGCCGAAACCGGCGAAGACTTTGACCGCGAATTCCGCGTGGTGTGGCCCGGCGGTGCCGTACGCTGGCTGCACGGGCGCTGCAAGATCTTGCGCGACGCCCAAGGCCGCCCGCACCGGATGATCGGCATCAACACGGACATCACCGCGAGCAAGCAGGCCGCGAGCGCCGCCCAGGAGCCGTAACCGTCTCGCTGACGCTCGCGGCTCAGTAACTCTTTCGGAATCAGCGCAACCGTTTCCGATCCACTCGCCTTCAGGCAGTGGTTTCGGCCAGAATCCCCAAGACTGGTAAGGGTCGAACGTTCCGGGAAGCTGCAAACAGGTACGATGAGAAACGAGGGAGGATGAAGACCATGAAACAGCAGACGAATATCACGGAACCCTCTCTAGGGCCTCTAGCCGGGGCACCCTTTGCGACCGGCGCAATTGAGACCGAAACGCTGGAACTTTTAGAAGCCTGGGCGCGTGAAGATGCCACCGGCGACCCGGAGAAGTTAAAAGATGCGCAGAAGGAACTCGACGAGTTCAAGAAGGCGATGAACGAAAACCGCGCTGCTTGCGGCGAGCGAATCCTCTACCCGGCAAACGGATGAGGTTACGGCCGTAACGGAATGGCTTGCACGGATGCTCAAAAGCGGAAACCGAGTTCTGGTGCCTGCCATCATCTACTTCGAACGCAAACGCGAACTGCTTCGAACAAATAAGCCATTTAGTGTTGGCAGACTCGATGTGTTCAGCAGAGCATCGAATCGCTACATTCCCCTTACTAATGAGGCTCTCTGCTTGGCGGCTGGATTGTGGGCCAAGGCGCGACAGGAAGGGCGGCCAACGGCCGATTCAAAAGAACTCGACATCGATGTTATTCTTGCGGCGCAGGCCCTGCCATTCGGCGTGGCTGCAAGCGATGTTGTCGTCGCCACTACGAACGTCAGGCACCTGGCGCAGTTCGTTGCCGCCAAACACTGGACCCGATGTGCCCCACAATTTGCAGGTGATTACGATGTGGGAGTTGCCGTTGGGAAAGGGCCGAAAGTGGGCCGGCGGCGGGGGAATCGTATCCTGGCTGGCGGGGGGATGGCAGATGAACGCCATTTATAGCGCGGTGGCGGGGTCGCCGTTTTCGGTGTCGGCGGCGGGCACGTCATTGAACGCGCCGGGGAACGCGCAGCGGGCCGATCAAGGGAAGGCGAATGTGGCGATTCTGGGCGGAGCGGGACGGGGGTTATCGTACTTCGATCCCCTGGCGTTCAAGCCGGTGACGGAGGCGCGGTTTGGCACGGCGGGGTTCAACTCGATGCGGGGTCCTGGGCGTGTTCCGGGAATTTGCGATCAAGGAACGGTTGCGGATTCAATTTCGAGCGGAGGCGTTCAATTCGACCAACACGCAGCACTTCGGTAATCCGGGGGCGAATGCGTCGAATTTGCAGTTGAACCCGGATGGCACGGTGCGCGCGTTGGGCGGGTTCACCGAGATTACGGGACTCGCCAATACGGGGCGTGACGGGATCGACGAGCGCGTGTTCCGGCTGGGGATGCGGATTAGCTTTTAAAGCTCCCAGTTGAGTTTGAGGCCATTGACGGTGATGTCGCGGGAGCGGGGCGGCCAGGCGGGCTTGGCCATTTGAGCGCTCCAGGCGTTCCAGGAGGCGCGGAGATCCTTAACGATTTCCGGGTGTTTTGCGCTGAGATCGGTCCGTTCGCCGAGGTCGGTTTCGAGGTTGAAAAG
>CAMDKT010000334.1 GCA_945900935.1 Candidatus Sulfopaludibacter sp. SbA3
CTCTATCACTGCGATTCAGAAGAACAGCAACGATCCTTCGAGTCCACCTGCCGCAAACTCCGCCGCTTCCTCAATGGACCACTCACCGGTGCCTGAATCCACCCACAGATTTCTCAGACGAGCCATTTTCTTGAGCAAGGACCAACCGAGCGTGTCGGTCGACAATATCCCTTGGTGCCTACACCTGATCGCCTCGGGTGGGGGGGGGAAGCACTACTACAGTTGGAGAAGGCGCGATGATGGGCCGCGACAGCAACCCAGCGCTATTCGACTCCCTAAATTTCGGGAGCAACGTGTTCCTCAGAACCCTGAATGCCGAATTCTAAGGCGACGCTGTCCCGAAGTCCCGTTCTGGGAAGTTGCAACAAAACGCGGGTTTGAGACTGATCGTGTGCAGCCGAGGTCACTTCGGTAGCGGCCTTATTTTAACGCCTATGCCGCACCCACGCGCGACCCGCACCCGCAACGGCATCGTTCACCCGCACCCACCGCACCCACGCGCGACCCGCACCCGCGATGGCATCGCGCTCGCCCCGCGCCCGCCGCCCCCAGCCACGATTCGGCGGAAGCTCACCACGCCCTAAGTTATAAACTAAAAGAGTGATCTTCCTCCCCGCTTTCGACTGGTTAATTGCCGGCGGCATGTTTTGCGCCGTATTCTTCGTTATCATCATTGCGTTAATGGTGAATCCGCCCACGGCGCTCGTCACCAAAATCCAGGAAAAAAGCAAGGAGAAGAACTGATGCTGTCCAAACTCAATCGCCGCCAATTCGGCCTCGCCGCCGCCGCGCTGTCTTCCGCCGCCGCCTCGCCCGCCGCCGATGCAATCTATACCGGCGCCCTCGATGGCTTCGAAGCCAAAGTCTCCCTGCCCGCCTTCGACCCCGTCGCCTGGTCCATGGAACGCCACGCGCGCGCACCATTGGCCTTGACCTATAAGCCCGCCAACAAACGGGCCACCGAAGCCTGGCAGAAAAAGCTCCGCGTCAAAATTCAGGAACTGATCGGCGGCTTCCCCAAAGACAAGTCGCCGCTGCAGCCGGTGACGCTCGAAGTCCGCGACTTCCCCAATTACCGCCGCGAAAAGTTCGTCATCCAGACCCAGCCCGGCATGGCGCAACTGGGATATCTGCTCACCCCCAGGAACGCCAAAGGCCCGCTGGCAACCATGATCTGCGTCCCCGGCCACGGCCGCGGCGTCGATGACATCGTCGGCATCGACGACAAGGGCCGGGACCGCGCCGATAAAGTCGGCTACCAGCACGACTTCGCCATTCAGGTCGTCGAAGCCGGCATGGCCGCCGTCGCCGTTGAACCCATCGCCTTCGGCTGCCGCCGCGACGCTCGATCGGCCAAACGAGGCCTTGGCAATTCCGCCTGCCAACCGGTCGCCGGCGCCGCGCTGCTGCTCGGCGAAACCATGATCGCCTGGCGCGTCTACGACGTCATGCGCACCATCGATTGGATCGAAACCCGCAAGGATCTGGACGCCTCGCGCGTCGGACTGATGGGCATTAGCGGCGGCGGCACCATCACCACCTTCGCCGCCGCGCTCGAACCGCGCATTAAAGCCGCCATGATCAGCGGCTATTTGAACACGTTCAAAGCCTCCATCGTGGCCATGTCCCACTGCATCGACAACTACGTCCCCGGCATCCTCAACTGGTGCGAAAACTATGACGTCGCCAGCCTCATTGCCCCCCGGCCCCTCTATGTCGAAAGCGGCACGCGCGACAATATTTTTCCCATCGCCGCCAGCAAAGAGGCCTTCGCCAATGTGAAGCGGGTCTACGCCGCCCTCGGCGCTCCCGATGCCGCCGAACACGAAATCTTCGAAGGCGAGCACCTGTTTCACGGCGGCGCCGGCATTCCGTTTTTGGCCAAGCACTTGAAAGCATGATGACGCCGTTTTTACTTGCATTTCTGGCCGCTGTCGATCCTTGTTCCTACCTGCCGGAAAAGGACGTGCGGCAGTTGTTCGAAATCCCCGAAACGACGCCGATCCGCGCCGTCCGGGCCGATAGCTGCAGTTACATCTGGATGGGACTGCCCCCTTCCGGGCCGCAGTTACGCGAGGCGCTGATGGCCGGCAAACGGCTCCCGCCGCGGGCCAACGAGTCGCTCAGTCTACGCATTGAACCGGTGCCGAACGCCATCAAGGAATTGGACGCCCGGTTCGAGAAACTGACCAAAGGCTACACCGTCGAACGCGACGGCAAGGAGCTGTCTGTCAAGCCCCAGCAGCTCGAATGGGTGCCAAACGTTGGCGAAAAGGCGTTCTGGAACTCGTCGTTAAGCCAACTCGTCGTCGCCCGCAAGAACGAGTTGTTCTCCCTCGTCGTCAAAAAACAGATGAAACCGGCGGACCTGCTTGCCGCCGCCGCCACCGCCGCTCAAGCCGCGCTTCGGAAACAGTTGCCGCCCCCTGCGCCGCCGGTGGCGGGCCCACGTTAATCGCTCCCCGGCTGCCGGGCCTAGGAAACAGTTGCCGCGCCCAGCGGCACCGGTTATCCGCGCCGGCTGCCGCGCCCCGGTTTGGCTGGAGTTACGCGAACCGGGTTTCGCCGCCGGCTTTCAATCAGCCTTACGGAAGCAGTAAAGTCCCTGCTGCGTCCGCACGTATAACGCGTCGCCCACGATCGCCGGAGTTGCGAAGATCTCCTCCTCCATCGGAATCGTACTGACCACGCGCCCATCCGCGCCCGCCTCCATCACCGTGATTTTGCCCTCCATGCTGGCGAAGTAGACGTGCTTGCCCGATGCCACCGGAGACGCATAATAATCCCCTAGCGCGCCCGGCAGCCGGAACTCCTTCTTAACGTCCCCGCTGGCGGCATCGTAGATCCCCGCCACGCCGCCGTTGCGCACCGTGTACACATAGCCGCCCGCCAATAGCGGCGACGGGACGTTGGGCACCGCCCGAAGCGCGCGCCACTCGACGGCGGTCCTGGTCAAATCGCCACGGCCCTTGGGCCGGATCGATATCGTTGCGGAAGGCTGCAAGGCCTGTACGCGGAAATCGGCCCATTCGGTTTCATCGACCAGGTTATCCCGGTTCCGGTCAACGGTTGGAAACACAGCCCTCGGCACTCCCTTGGCTTCGTCCCAATCGAGTTTCCCGTTGCCATTGGCGTCGGCGGCGAGCACGGCCGCGAAGACCGGAATTTGCGCCTCCTCGGCCATCGCGTTCACCGACATCACGATCCGGTCCCCGTTGACGGCGGGCGAGGTCTTGCCTTGGCTCGGTAGCCCCGAGACCCACCAAACGCGCTCCCCGGTCTTGAGCGAGTAAGCCGAAAATTCGATATCGCCCAACACCCCCAGCACCGGCTCCGGTCCGGCCGTGAAGATCACCGGGGACGAGTAGACGCCGCCCGCGGAATCGGGCCGCGGCTTGCGCCAACGCACCTCGCCATTGGCCGCGTTGAGAGCCAGGACAAAGGAATCGCGGGCCTGGTCAATCACCAGGAACACCGTGTCGCCGTGGAGAACCGGGGACGCCGACACTCCCTGCATGCTCGACATGGCGTCGAGCGGATAGGTCCATTCCGGGGTGCCATCGAGGGCATAACTTGCCAGTCTGAACTCGGTGAAGAACACGACGGCGCGCCGGCGGTCAGCCGCGGCTGTGGGCGCGGCGGCGTCATTGAGCTTATGGCGTTTCTGCGTGTTGCGGCGCTTCAATTCGCGACGCCAGAGTTCGCGGCCCGTGGCCGCATCGTACCCAACGGTGAAGAAGCTCTCGCCATTGTGGCCGGTGAGGATCAGCTTGCCGTTGACGATCACAGGCGAGGACTTGCCGGCGGGCGGCGAGGCCTTCCACGCCAGATTTTTGGCCGGTCCAAAATCGGCCGGCGGGTTGCCATCGGCGACTCCAGCGCCATTCGGTCCTCGGAAGCGCGGCCAGTCCGTATCGGCAAAAAGGCCGGACGCGGCGGCCAGCAGAACGATCAAACGCATGCAGGCATCCTATCACCTGTGAAAGAATAAACGGCTTATGCCGTATCGTTACCGAATCCTGGGACTTCTGTTCCTGCTCTCGATCATCACCTACCTGGACCGCGTCTGCATCAGCGTGGCGGGCAAGCGGATGCAGGACGACCTGAGCCTCAGTACCGAGCAGTGGGGCTGGATTGTCGGCGCGTTTACAATTTCCTACGCGGCCTTCGAAATTCCGGCCGGCGTTTGGGGCGATAAGTACGGCCCGCGAAACATCCTGACGCGCATCGTTTTGTGGTGGTCGGCGTTCACGGCGATGACGGGGTTGGCGACGAACTATCACTTCCTGCTGGCGACGCGGTTCTTCTTCGGCGCGGGCGAGGCGGGGGCTTATCCGAATATTTCGGCGATGGTTTCGCGCTGGTTCCCGACACAGGAACGGGCGCGCGCGGTTGGGTTCACGTGGATGGCGTCGCGGCTGGGCGGGGCGTTGTCGCCGCTGCTCGTCGTGCCGATTCAGCAAAACTTCGGCTGGCGGGCGACATTCTATGTGTTCGGCGCTGTGGGCCTGGTGTGGTGCGCCTGGTGGTGGCTCTATGCGCGCGATAATCCACGGGATAAATCGGGGATAACCGAAGAGGAGCTGATACACATCGGCGCGCCGAAGACAGCCGCCGCGCATGTCGCCTTGCGCTGGGACCAAGTGAAGGGCTCGCGCAACTTCTGGATGATCCTGGCCATGTACCACACCTACTGCTGGGGGTCGTATTTCTACTTGAGCTGGCTGCACACGTACCTGCAGCGCGGGCGCGGATTCAGCGAGGACGAGATGAAGCTGTGGTCGACGCTGCCGTTCATCTTCGGTGCCTGCGGTAACCTGATCGGCGGTTTTTCGAGCGATCTGTTGGTGAAGAAATATGGCCTGAAGATCGGCCGCTGCGTGATCGGGACGGCGGGGCTGGCGTTGTCGGGCGTCTTCATGCTGGCCGCGACGCAGGTCGCAAGCAAGGAACTGGCGGTACTTTTCCTGGCGTTCGGTTACGGCAGTATGGACTGCATGTTGCCGGTTTCCTGGGCCGTCTGCATGGATGTCGGCAAGAAGTATGCGGGCACCATGAGCGGATCGATGAACATGGCGGGTCAGGTTGGCAGCTTCGCCAGCTCAGTGCTGTTCGGCTACCTGGTGACCTGGTTTGGCGGCGACTATAACAAGGCGCTGATCCCGTTGGCCTCGATGCTGCTGGTGAGCGCCGGATTGTTCACGCTGATCGATCCGACCGAGCAACTGGTTAAGGAAAAGACCGGGACGCCGGAGCCGGCGCTGGTGTAGGCCGGCCTTTTCTCCCGATCAACTGTATTGGGCGACGGCCATCAACGGCGGAGGCGAGGTGTCGCGCAACATGCGGGCGATGAGGAGAAGTTTGGCGTCCACCTCGCCCATCTTTTCTTCGATCAGCGCCAAGCGGAGACGGAGGACATCATCGGTCTCCGGCTTGCCGCTGGGAGTATTCAGGACGGCGCAGCGGGCGAAGTCGGAAATGCTGCGGGCGCCGCCCGTTTCGCAAGCCTCTCGCAGGCTCTGGAACTCGTCTTCGCTGACTCGGAAGTTGACCAACCGGTTGCGTGGTTTCGTTACTGCCATGATCGTTACCTCTATTGGGATAGTGTCGGATGAAAGACAAAACTCTCAGGGTTGTTGTCGATTTGTCCGAAATCGGTACTACATGGGGCGCGGTACTCTATTAGAGCGAGGCCGCTATTCTTAAAATCTGCGTTTTGGCATCTTCGAGTTCGGGCAACTGTTTGTTCATCGGCACGGACAAGACGCGCCTGCTGGTGGATACGGGGCTGAGCCGCCGGGAGACGATGGCGCGATTGGCGTCCATCGGGGAGAGCCTCGACAAGATCGACGCGATCCTCATCACGCATGAACACTGCGACCATATTCTGGGCCTGCCGGTGATCGCGCGCACGGTTGGCAAACCGGTTTACTGCACCCACCTGACGGCGGAATCGCTCGACTGGGAGGCGATCAAGGCACCGAAGGAGACGTTCGCCGCGGGTACCGGATTCACGATTGGCGACATTGAAATCGGGAGCTTTACGATCCCGCACGACGCGGTGGACCCGGTGGGATTTACGCTCCGCGCGGATGGGGTCCGGGCCAGTGTGGTGACCGATTTGGGCTATATGCCGGACTCGATTAAGATGCATTTGCGGGGCACGGATTTGTTGCTGCTCGAGTCGAATCATAACCTGGAAATGCTGAAGGTTGGGCCGTATCCGTGGTCGATCAAGCAGCGAATCATGGGGCGCAAGGGGCATCTTTCCAATGACGCGGCGTACGACTTTATTACGCAGGACATGGACTCGTCGGTATCGACTTTGATCCTGGGGCATTTGAGCGAGAACACAAATTATCCGACGCTGGTGGAGCAGATGGCGGAGCAGGCGCTGGGGGCGCGCGGGGTGACGCCGCGGCTGCATGTGGCGGAGCCGAGGAAACAGACGCCGGTGTTTTTGTATTGAGGCGGGCAGGCGCCGATGCTACGCCGCGTCGTCAGCAAATACGGACCCGGCGAAATTCTCACACCGTCGAACGCGATCACTCAATTCATGCGGATAACGAAACAAAAGTGGATTTGTGGCGATGGCGGGTCAGTAGTCCGTCTTTGTCGCCCGTTACGAGGTAGCCGGGCTTGCCGGCCTCGGAGATGGCCAGCAGAAAATCGTCGTTGGGATCGGAAAACCGTTTCAC
>CAMDKT010000335.1 GCA_945900935.1 Candidatus Sulfopaludibacter sp. SbA3
GGCTTACAGTTCCGCCAGTGCTAAAATCGAGAATCTCCCAATACCGTCATGCAACGCGCCGCTCGATTGCTTTCGAAGACCAAACTGCAGAGCTTCAGGCTCGCGCCCGAAGAGTTCGCTGAAGCCGTGTGGCCGGCGGTGGTGGGCAACCGGCTGGCGCAGCGGACCGGACAGGTGAAACTGTATGGCCGCAGATTGGTAGTGGATGTGGAGGACGCGTTGTGGCATAAGCAACTCTCGACGATGGTTGGGCAGATTCTGACGAAGCTGCAGATGCTGGCCGGGCCGTCGATGATCGACTCGCTTGAATTTCGCATTGGCATTCCGCGCCGCGGGCCGCGCGTGGCTCTGCCGTTTATTGACCCCGATGACCGGGCCGACGGCATCGCCGATCCGATTTTTCGACAACTGTATCTGGCCTCGCGCGCCCAGAGTGAACGCGATGAGGCGAAACGGATGAGGATTTCCGCGTGAAGCTAACTGAAGAACGGGTCCGCTATGTGGCGGGCTTGGCCAATCTCGCCCTCACCGAAGGCGAGATTCATCAATATGCTCATGATTTGAGCGATATTCTGACACACATCGATAAGTTGAACGAGTTGAACACGGACGGCGTGGAACCAATGGCGCAGGTATTGTTTGACTCGGGCGAGTCGTCGACTTTGCGCGAGGATGAGCCGCATGTTTCCTTGAGCAACGCCGAGGCGACTGGCAACGCGCCGGTTTCGAGCCAGGGCTATTTCAAAGTGCCGCGAGTGATTGAGCGCTAGTATGGAGATCCCTTCCCTCACCATTGCAGCGGTCCGCCATGGGCTTGCCGAAAAGAAGTTCAGCGCTGTGGAATTGGCCCAGGAGGCGCTGGCCTACGCCAAAGCGGAGAACCCGAAGACGAACGCCTATTTGACGTTTAGCGAGGACCGGGCGCTGGCGGCGGCTCGCGGCGTTGACGATAGACTCGCTCGCGGCGAGGATCCGGGCGTGCTGGGCGGCGTGCCGGTCGGCGTGAAGGACGTCATCGTCACGCGCGGCGTGCGAACTACTTGCGGGTCGAAGCTGTTGGAACATTTCATTCCGCCCTACGATGCGACGGCGGTGGAACGGCTGGAAGCGGTCGGCGGCGTGATCCTGGGCAAGACGAATTGCGATGAGTTCGCGATGGGATCGTCGAACGAAAATTCGGCGTTCGGTCCGGTGCGGAATCCGCGGGCGCTGGATCGCGTGCCGGGGGGATCGAGCGGCGGGTCGGCGGCGGTTGTGGCGCAGGGGACGGCGGTGGTTTCGCTGGGTTCCGATACGGGCGGATCGATCCGCCAGCCGGCGTCATTTTGCGGCTGTGTAGGCGTGACGCCGACCTATGGACGCGTGTCGCGCTACGGGCTGGTGGCGTTTGCGTCGTCGCTCGATCACATCGGGCCGTTCGCAAAAACGGTAGCCGATTCGGCCACTTTGCTGAGCGCAATTGCGGGGCGCGATCCGCGCGACGCAACCAGCGCAACCCACGAAGTGCAGGACTACGCGGCGGCGATGAAGGTCCCTTTGCAGGGTCTGAAAATCGGCTTGCCGAAAGAGTATTTCACGGGTTTGGCGAGCGAAATCGGGGACCGCATGCAGGCCGGCATCGAAGTTCTGAAAAAGCAGGGCTGCGAGTTTGTGGATGTCAGCCTGCCCCACACGGAATGGGCCATTGCGGCCTATTACATCATTTGCACGGCCGAGGTCAGCGCCAACCTGTCGCGGTTCGACGGCGTGCGATTCACGACGCGCTCGGCGAAGGCGGAGACGCTGATCGATATGTACAGGAACTCGCGCGGCGAGGGATTTGGCGCGGAGGCAAAGCGGCGCATCATGCTGGGCGCGTATGTGCTGAGCCACGGCTATTACGACGCGTACTACCTGAAAGCGCAGCGAGTGCGGTCGCTGATCACCCGCGACTTCGCGCAGGCGTTTGAAAAAGTGGACGCGCTGATCACGCCGGTGTCGCCATTTCCAGCGTTCAAATTGGGCGAGAAAACCAGCGATCCGCTGCAGATGTATTTGAGCGATATCTACACGATCACGGGCAGTTTGGCCGGTATTCCCTGCATGAATGTGCCGTGCGGAGCGACGGCGGAAGGCCTGCCCGTGGGCATGCAAATCTTGACCAGGCATTTTTCGGAAGACCTGATGTTCCGAATCGCGCATCAATACGAAATTAGCGGCGGCTTTGTTGCCTGAAGTCGCATCTAACGAACTCAAGGAGAGAACGATAATGGCTTTTGCACTTCCCGAACTGGCCTACGCGAACAACGCGCTGGTGCCCTACATTGATGAATTGACGATGGAGATCCATCGCGGCCGTCACCACAATGCGTACGTGACGAACCTGAATAACGCGGTGAACGGCGATGCCGCGCTGGAAGGAAAGACGCTGGAAGAACTGCTGGCGGACAATCTGGCCATCGTGCCGGACGCCAAGAAAGCGGCGGTTCGCAACAATGGCGGCGGCCATTTCAATCACTCGCTGTTCTGGCTGATCATGGCGCCGAACGGGCAGGGCGGCGGCGGTGAGCCGATCGGACAATTGGCCGATGCGATCAACGCGACGTTTGGCAGCTTCGACAATTGCAAGGCGCAGTTCAAGGCAGCCGCTATCGGGCGGTTCGGCTCCGGCTGGGCGTGGCTGGCGAAGAAGGCCGACGGGACGCTGGAGATCTATTCGACGCCGAATCAGGACACGCCATTGATGGACGGCAAGACCGCCATCATCGGGATTGACGTTTGGGAGCACGCTTACTATCTGCAGTATCAGAATGTGCGGCCGGGTTACGTCGACAACTGGTGGAACGTGGTGAATTGGAATACGGCGGAAGCCATTTTCAACGGCGCGGTTACGCTGACGTTCTAGTCCGTAGCGCATTCCACAAGTACAGATAAATCGCCAGCGGCGCAAACAGCGTCGCTGGCCCTCTGTACCAGGGAAACAGAATCACCGACGGCAGCAGGCCAAAGATCATTGCCTGCCGGGTATAGCCGGACAGGATCAACAGCGCCAGCATCGGCAGCCAGGACGCCAGAAGCAGCGCGGCCAGCACCGACGGCAGCGAGAAACGAATCGGCTCAAAGCCGTGCGGACGAATAGATCCCATGTCCTCCGCTCGCGTCATGCGCGCGCGAACGCCGCTTGCGGTTCCCATTTGCAGATAGACCTGACGCTTCACCAAAAGGCACGGCGCGTTCGCCGGTAGCGCTTTTTCCCCGGTGAAACGAAGCGCCAGCCCATACGGCAGCAGGATTTTCTCCGACAGTGTCGTCGCCTCCTGCCGCAGCAGCACGCCCACCGTTTCGAGATTTTCATCGACGGCGTACTGCATCAAGGAGGGCAGGAAAACGCGAGCATACTGCGTGCGGGCGTCAACGAAGAGCAGCCACTCGGCCTCAGGCGTCCGCCGTGCGATTTCCGCGGCGCGATCTTCCGAGTGATCATCGACCAGGACCACCATGTCTTCCGGAAATGATTGCAGGACGCGCTCGTTCCGCTCCGGCACGATGATGGCAACTTCCCCAAATTGCGCCCCCGAGGCATACGGAATTTTCGGCAGCCGTTCATAATGAAAACGCGCCTTACGCAATAACAGAAGGATTCCAATGGCGACAGCGATGGCGACGGTAAGGATAGGCATTCTTTACTTTACGCAAGGTTGCAACGGAAGCGCATCTTCATGCATCCTAGTAGTGACACTAAAGGGGAGTAGATCACTCTTCCGGCAGCCCGTCAATACGGTTCGTCCTGTTCCTCAAGACCCAGGACGCGCCCGGGCCTCGGCGTGACACACAGTTCACGGATCAAGACCTTTTGTGCCAACCGCTTTGCTCCCGGCAAAGCAGTTGACGCAAAAGGTCTTTCGCACGTAAGGAGACAACAAAACCATGAACAGCCTGAAAACCTATCTACTGCTCGCCGCGCTCACCAGCCTGCTCCTCCTCGTCGGCCAGGCCATCGGCGGCCCCTCCGGTCTGCTGCTCGCCCTCACCTTCGCCGTCGTCATGAATGTCGGCTCCTATTGGTTTTCCGACACCATCGTCCTCCGTATGCACGGCGCGCGGGAGATCACCTCAGCCGATTCGCCGGAGATCTTCGCCATGGTCCAGCGCCTCGTCCAAAAGGCCAATATCCCCATGCCAAAGCTTTACGTCATCCCTGACGATTCCCCCAACGCCTTCGCCACCGGCCGCAGCCCCGCCAAAGGCGCAGTCGCCGTGACGGAGGGCCTCCTGAAACTCTTGAGCAGAGACGAACTCGAAGGCGTCATCGCTCATGAACTCGGCCACATCGCCCACCGCGACACGCTCATCATGACCGTCTCCGCCACCATCGCCGGCACGCTGAGCGCCCTCGGCAATATGGCCATGTGGAGCGCCATGTTTGGCGGCCGTTCCCACGACGAGGAAGAGGGCAGCCATCCCATCGCCATGATCGTCAGCGCCATCGTCGCCCCCTTCGCCGCCATGCTCATTCAAATGGCCATCTCCCGGTCGCGGGAGTTCCTCGCCGATGAAGCCGCGGCCAACTATTCCGGCAAACCCTGGGCACTGGCCGCCGCCTTGCGTAAAATTGAAACGTGGAGCCACCGCATTCCCATGGAATCGGGATCCCCCGCCACCGCGCACATGTATATTTCCAATCCCTTCTCCGGCGGCATGGCCAGCCTCTTCAGCACGCATCCGCCCACCGCTGATCGCATTGCCCGGCTGGAGCAAATGTGACGGCTGACGCCGTTCTGTTCCCCTTCGAACAGTATTGGTGGTTCTATCTCGCCTTCACCGCGGGCGTCTTATTGCTGCTCGTCATCGATCTCGGCCTGTTCCATCGCAAGGCCCACACCGTCTCCTTCGCCGAAGCCGGGACGTGGGTCTTCGTGTGGGTGGCGCTGGCCTTGCTCTTCTGCTACGGGCTCTACAGTTACACGCTTACAATAGCCCCGGACTCCGCCCGCCAGGTCGCGCTCGAATTCCTCACCGGATACGTTCTCGAAGAATCGCTCAGCGTCGACAACATGTTCGTCTTTGTCGTCGTCTTCGGCTTCTTCGGCATCCCCCAACAATTCCAGCACCGCGTGCTCTTCTACGGCATCCTCGGGGCATTGATCTTCCGCGCCATCTTCATCGCGCTGGGCTCGGCGCTCCTCCATTTTCAATGGATGATCTTCGTCTTCGGCGCCATCCTTATCCTCACCGGCATCAAGATGATGTTCGGCGGCGGCGGAGCCATAGACCCCAATAACAATCGCATTCTGCGCATCGTCAAGCGGTTCATTCCCATAACGGATTCCCTCCACGGACCCCGCTTCTTCGTCTCCATAAACGGCAAACTCTTCGGCACGCCGCTACTCCTCTGCCTGATCTTCCTCGAACTCACCGACATCCTCTTCGCCGTCGATTCCGTCCCCGCCATCTTCGGCGTCACCAGCGAACCGCTGATCGTTTTCACGTCCAATATTTTCGCCATTCTCGGCCTGCGCAGCCTGTTCTTCCTGCTCGCCGGCGCCGTGCATTTATTCCATCTTTTGAAGTACGGGCTCTCGACGGTGTTGATCTTCGTCGGCCTGAAGATGGTCTGGTTGAACAAACTCTTCGATGGCCACTTTCCCATCGCGTTGTCACTCGCCATCATTCTCGGCGTCATCGGGGCGTCTATCGGCCTTTCGCTGTTATTCCCGAAAAAGCCCGACGAAGAACTGGCGGCCTAAGCCAACAGCTTCCGCAACATCGCCCGTCCCCGGTGCAGCCGCTGCTTCACGTTGTTTTCGCTGATCTCCAACAACGCCGCCGTCTCCGCCGTCGACATCTCCTCGGCGTCACGCAACAAGACTACCGCCCGATACGTCTCCGGAATCGCCCGCAACGCAGCCTCCAACTCCGCGTGCAGTTCCTTCCGGATCACCCGCTCATCGGCCGCCTCGTCATTCGCCTCCAACGGAACATCATCTATCGGAACCTCGGCCACGGGAGCGAACACAGAATGCCGCCGTTTCATCAGGCAGCAGTTCCGCGCGATTTGAAATACCCACGGTTTCACCTGTTCCGGATTCCGTAACTGCTCCCAATTCTCGAACACCTTCAGAAGCGTATCCTGCGCCACTTCCTCGGCATCCTCGCGCTGCCCGCACATCAGAAACGTATAATTGAAAACCTTGCGTTGAAAGCTTTCAACAAACGGCTGCATGGCGTCTTTGTCGCCCGCCATTAGCTTCCGCGCCCACTCGACTTCCGGAGTATCCACACTCCTATGCTACGGCTTGCGCCGCCCGAACCGTTAACTCGATAGACGGAGCCATCAGCAGCGTGTTCTTAACCAAACACTTCTCCGCCGATCGCCGCGCGCCTTCCAAGTGTCGCTCCTCCAACACCCCCGGAATATCTATCGCAATTCGAAATGCACCCAGCCGCGGCGGCCCCATCACCTTATCCGCTTGCACCGTAAGCGTCATCCCCTCGGCCGGCAGTTTATGCATCAGCAGATAATTAGCCGCATAGTAACTACTCAGGTAGGCATACCCATGATGCCACTCGCCGGATCATACTGTCCCCCGGCAAGTGAACCGAAATAAAGTTTATTTTTCCGCTGGACTCAGCGGGCAGTCGTACCGTACTATGTAATCCATGACGGACATCCTAGTGGTCCAAGGACGGGAACTGACCGCCGA
>CAMDKT010000336.1 GCA_945900935.1 Candidatus Sulfopaludibacter sp. SbA3
CGCGCAGATCGAAGCCCTCCCTCTGAACTCCCGCGACTTCCAACAACTGGTTGGCCTCCAAGCCGGGGTTCAGGCTACCCCCGGCTCAGCCGTGGGAGGGCGCGGCGGGATCGAGTTCAACGGATCGCCGGCGTTTGGGAACAACCTTCTGATGGACGGCGTGGACATGAGCTTCATCGAGAACAACTCAGCAGCGGGCGATCAGGCTGCGGGAGCGGGCGACACCGGCTCGCTGATCAACACCGTGAGCGTCGAGGCCATTGAGGAGTTCAAGGTAGCCACCAACGCCTATTCGGCGGAGTACGGGCGCGCGCTGGGAGGTGTTTTGAATTTGACCACCAAGAGCGGAGGCAACCAGTTTCATGGCACGCTGTTCGAGTTCTTCCGCAACGACAAGCTCGACGCCAACGCCTTCTTCTCCAACATGGCGGGCTTGGCGCGGCCCCCCCTGCGCTGGAACCAGTTCGGCGGCAACATCAGCGGCCCCATCCGGCGCAACCGCATCTTCTTCTTCCAGAACTACGAAGGTGCGGCGGTGCGCCGGACAGTGACGATTACCGGCAACGTGCCCACTCCGGCGCTGATGGCGCGGGTGACGCCGGCGATCCGCGGGAACCTGACTGATTTCCCCTCCGACTTCACGCCCACCAGCAACATCTACCTGGGATTGCACCGGCGCAATGACGCGCGCACGTCCGACGAGCACACCATTCGTTCGCGCGGCGATATCCACTTCGTGAAGCATCGTTTGGCCATGCGTTACAACAAGAACTACCAGGACGCGAGCACGCCGAACCTGCCGCGGAACGCCGCCCGGCTGGTGTTTCCGATGCGCGGAGACAGCGCCATGCTCCAGGATAGCTGGACAGTAACGCCCACCCTGTTCAACGAGTTCCGCGCCGGGTTCAACCGTGTGGACATCAACCGCTCCTTCCCGGGAGCCGATGCGCTGCCCGGATACATCAGCGTGACGGGAGCCGGGCTCTCCAACCGCAGGGCCAACAACATCTGGTGGATCAACACGAGTATTTCGCTGGTGGACAACGTGAGCTGGACGCGCGACCGGCATTCCTTCAAGGCGGGGTTCGAAGTGCGCAAGATCAACAGCACCCACCGGCAGGGGGGCCGTCCAGTGCACCAGTACACGACGCTGGACGACCTGATCGCCGACAAGCCCAATAGCGTGCAGTTGTTCTTCGGCAATCCGGGCCGCCCGCTGGACACGTGGACGACAGCGTTTTTCCTGCAGGACGAGTGGCGCGTCAGCCGCACCCTGCAAGTGAACCTGGGGGCTCGCTACGAGTACTACACGCCCCTGGTGGGGGCCTTCAACATCAAGGGCTCGGACCCCTACGGTCCGTTCGGCACCAACAAGGAGGGCATTTACCAGACCGACCGCAACAACCTCGCGCCGCGCCTCGGCGTGGTGTGGGATCCGGGTGGGAAACAGCGTTTTGTCGTGCGCGCAGGCGGCGGCATCACCTACATGCCCCCGGTGATTCAGTGGTACGCCGACATGAGCTTCATCGACCCGCTCCTGCCGCTGAACACGAACCTGGCGCCGAGCGACGTACCGCCGGGCACGTTCTACGGTTTCCCGTTTCCGTACCAGTTCGCGGACCGGATCATCGCCAACCGGGACCTGCTGCCAAAGGCGGTGCTGCTGGGACGGCAGATCTCCGACTTCAACCGCCGCGACGAGTACGCCGGGCAGTGGAATCTCTCGCTCCAGTTCGCGGCCACACGCTCGCTGGCCATCCAGGGGTCGTACGTCGGTAGCCGCGCCGTCAATCTGTGGGCGGCGCGCGAGGTGAACAAGTTCGACGCCGCGGGCCGGCGGCAGCGTCCCGACATCGGCGACGTCATCTACCGCGAAAACGCCGGGCGCTCGACCTATCACGCGTTTCAGTTCTCCGCCAATCAGCGGCTGGCACGAGGGCTGACGGCGGCTGTGTACTACACGTTCAGCAAGACCCTGTCTTATCATTCCATCGACACCACGCTCGGCAGCCAGGACAGCCAGATGCAAGACCCGTTCAACATCGCCGGATCATATGGCCCCAAGGTGGGGGACGTCAATCATCTCTTCACCTCGACATGGTCGTATTCGTTGCCGTTTGAACCACGAAACGGCTGGATGAAAGCGCTCGGCGGCTGGAAGGTGCAGGCCATTATGGGCGGGCGGTCCGGGGTGCCGGGGAATCCGCTTTCGGGCCTCGATTTCGTCGGCAACCGCCGGCCGGCAGGGCAGCGGCCCGACTACATAGCGGGATTGCAGGTCTACATCCGGGACAAGGCAACCCAGACGTGGTTCAACAAGGCCATCTTTGACAACGCCGGGCCGCAGCGCGAGAAGCGTTTCGGCAACGCCGGGTATAACATTCTGCGCGGGCCGGGGGCGTTCACCTTCGACGCCGCGCTGCACAAATCGTTCCGCGTTGCCGAGCGGCACGAGTTTACATTCCGTGCTGAGGCCTTTAACTTCTTCAACCACATGGTGCTGGGGAATCCGGTGACGACGGTGACGAACCCGAATTTCGGAAGAATCCTCGGAGGGTCTGTAGGCCGTAACGTGCAACTCGCGCTCAAGTACCGTTTCTGACAGGGGGGTCCTATGCAACGCCGTTCGTTTCTGGAAATGCCGCTCGCCGCGGCCGACGCCGCGTGGAAGACAAAGCGCAAACAGGCCGCCAGCCGGCGGCGCCGCATCATCTTCAACAACGACGGAGGCGATTTCTATCTCGGGAAGAACGATGGCACGGCGGCGGCACTGCTGGCCAACCGCACCACGCCCCTCCTCGGATCGCAGGTCGACTCGATTTTCTATTGCACCGGAGGTTTCAACATCTACACACACCGCAGCCCGGACACCGAATTCTGGATGCTCTACGAGAGGGGCGAAAAGACTCTACTGCCCGAGATCCTCGCGAGCGGCACCGACCCCCTCCAGATCATGACCGGCTTTTGCCGCAAGCACGGAATCGAGATCTTCTGGACCATGCGGATGAACGACACCCACGACTCCTCGCTGCCTCCCTTGCTCACCAAGTGGAAGCAGGAGCGCCCGCATCTGATGATGGGCAAGAAGGGAGACACTTTCCCGTACGTGGGATCGCGCTGGTCCACCCTGGACTGGGAACAGGAGGAGGTGCGGGAAAAGGCCTTCCGTATCCTGCGCGACGTCGCCGAGCGCTACGACGTGGACGGTCTGGAACTGGACTTTTTTCGCCACCCGGCCTACTTCCGTCCTCAAATGATGGGGGAAACGGTGACGCAGCGGCAGTGTGACCTGATGACGGCGTTCGTGGCGCGGGTGCGCGAGATGGCCGATACCGTCGGCCGGCGGAAGAACAAGCCGCTGCTGCTATCGGTGCGCGTGCCGGACTCGGTGGGGTTTGCCCGCGCTATCGGACTGGACCTCCCCGCGTGGCTGAAGCAGGACTTGGTAGACATGCTGGTGGGAAGCTGTTACTTCCACCTGGAACCGTGGGAGAGCTTTGTCGCACTCGGGCGGAAGTACGGCGTCAAGGTCTATGCCTGTCTGAGCGGATCGCGCCTCCCAGACCCCACGCCTGCTGAGGAACTCTACGTCGCACAGGCCAACTTCGAGGTGTGGCGAGGCGAGGGCCTGACGGCCTGGAAGGCGGGTGTGGACGGCATCTACGCTTTCAACCGCTTCAACCCCCGCGACCCGCTCTTCCGCGAGTTGGGCGATCCCGCCATTCTCGAGAGACTGCCGCGCGTCTACAAGCCGAACCCGGGCAAGGTCGGCCGCTGGCTGAAGGACGGCGAGCGGTTCATCAAACTGGTATAGCGGCCGAGGCGGGCAGCAGTGAGTGCTCTTCGAGCAACATGCCGATTGCCGCCATTTCCGATTCGTTCGCGCTGCGGTAGGGCGAGAACACAAACCGCTCGCACAGGCCGAGTTGTTCCAGCCCGGCTTTAATGGCCGCCATCGGACTGAGTCCCAGCCCGTAGATGCGGTGGCAGAACTCGGTGAGCCCCAGATAGGAGTCCCGCGCGGCGGCCGATTCGCCCTCGCCGAATTTGCGCAGAACCTCCATGCACCAATACGGGACGAGGTTTCCGGGGCCGCCCATGATGAACGCGCGGATTCCGAGGCTCATCGCCGGCAGATAGAGGTACTCCCAGCCCGACATCACGAGGAAGTCCGTCCGGTGGCCGACAGCCGCCCAGATGCGCTGCAGGTTCTCCTGGGTGGATGTCTCTTTGATGCCCGCCACCAGCGGGTGCTCGGCCAGTTCGGCGACGGTTTCGAAAGTGAGCTGGTTGTTCACCAGCGGGCAGTTGTAGGCGATGACGGGCGCGCCGCCCTCTTCTGCTAGCCGGACATAGAAGTCCCGGATCTCGGCCTGCGAGAGCCGGAACCAATGGGGCGGAGTGAGCAGAACGTAGTCCGCTCCCTCGGCGCGCGCGTCGGCAATGTAGTCGAGCGCGGTCTCGGTGCGCGTGGCGAACACGCCCGCGATCAGCGGTACGCGGCCGCCAACAGCCTCACGCGCAGTCTCGATGATGCGCCTGCGCTCCCGGCGATCGAAAGCGGAATACTCGCCCGCCACGCCGAGGACGAACGCGCCACTGACGCCCGCATCGAGAATGAACCCGATGAGGCGACGGTAGGCCGTGGGGTCGAACTGGCCTTTGGAGTCAAGAGGAGTCGCGATGGCGGGCGTGAGCCCGTACAGCTTTGTTAGGTCGATTGTCATGCCTGTACCTCGATTTTGCGGATCTCCTGGTAGTCGGAGCGGGCGCGCAGGGGCGCCCCGAGAAAGCGGCTCACCGCCTCGCCGACGGCGATCGTGGCGCCTGCTCCCACCGTTCCGTACCAGAAGAGGCCTACATTTGTTCCGAATGCAACCCAAGTCACCAGCGCCATGCCCGCGGCGGCGCCGGCCAGCGCGCCGGCGCCGCTCGCCCGGCGAGAGAAGATCGCCAGCAGGAACAGCCCCAGCATCACGCCTCCCACATACCCCTGGATCTTGGCAAAGGCGGTGGCCAATGTGCCCAGTTTGCCCGCGTACAGCGCACCCACCGTAGTCACTGCTCCCCACGCGATGGTGGCTACCCTGGCCGCAACAACGCATTCCCGATCGCTGGCGCCCGGCCGGAACAGCCGCTGATGGAAATCCACCACGGTGCAGGTGGCGAGCGAATTGATACCCGCGCTCATCACCCCCATGGAAGCCGCGAAGACCCCGCCCACCAGCAGCGCGGCTACACTGCGCGGCAGCTCAAGGCGAGTGAAGTGCCCGAGTACGTCGTCAGGGCCGGGCAGGGCCGCGCGCAGCGCCGGATTCTGCTGATAGAACGCGAAAAGGAACACGCCCAGCGCCAGCAGCACGAGATTGGTCGGCAGCACCAGCACCGAAACGGCTCGCAGCGACCGCGCACATTCGCTCTCTGCTTTGGCGGTGAAGTAGCGCTGAAGCACCGCCTGGTCGGTCCCCAGTGTGGCGAGCGCCATCACCGTGCCGCCCAGCAGCGTGGGCCACAGCGCCGTCTCCACGTTTAGCCCCGGCGAGAGGTCGACAATGCGCCACTTGCCGGCTTCCGCCCCGATCTGCCAAACCGCCGCCAACCCTCCTTGAACGCGGGCCGTGGTTTCAAAGAAGACCACCGCGATGCCGCCGAACACGATCGAGAACTGCAGCACGTCCGTCCAGATCACGGCCCGGATCCCGCCGAGCGTGGTGTAGGCGACTGTGATGCAACCCATCAACAGGATGGCGCCGGGCTTGCTCAGGCCGGTGATCTGACTGAGCAGCGTGGCGGGAGCGTAAATGGCGATGGCGACGTGAGCGCCCCGGACGAACAGGAATAGGAAGCTGGTGAGGGTCCGTACCCGCACGTCGAAGCGGCGTTCCAGGTACTCGTAAGCGCTGTAAAGCCGCAGGCGGCAATAAAAAGGCAGGAAGATCGCGATGATGAGCCAGGCCGCCACGCTGTAGCTGGCTGCGTACCAGAAGATGCTCAGGTCGCGCGCGAACGCATAGCCTGGATTCCCGAGAATGGTGATGGCGCTCGTATCCGAAGCCAGAATGGAGATCGAAACGGGTAGCCAGCTCATCGACCTGCTGCCCGCGAAGTACTCGGCGAGCCGGGAATCGCGGCGGTAAAAGCGCGCCCCGATCGCCAGCAAAGCAGCGAAATAAGCGGCCAGAAGCAGGTATTCGAATGTTCCGAACAATGGCACCTCTGCGAACAGAAAAGAGAATTCTAACACCCCGGGCCGCCCGTACTTTGTGCGTTCGATTGTCTGAAACCGTCAATTGCGGACGGCGTGTGCGGTCCGAGGAAACCGGTTCGGGAATGAAGCCAGCCGATGGTCACCTTGGCACTTTGCAGATGATCTGGCGTGAACTTCATGATATTCGGCGTACGCGCCATGGCACGAGACTCTTAAAAAACGGGGTGACACGATAGACGAAGGTCGGCGCCGACCGAGTTTGGCATATCGATCTTACGCCGCGATATTCACGGCCGATTCAGAATCTGCCTTCGGACTGCCGTTCTCGGAAACCTCATCTTGAGGTCTGATCGGGCGGGATTCAGGGCCTTTTGGGTTTCTTGAGGGAGAGCCTTTGGACTTCACTCGCCCCGCGTCGTCGGCTGTCAAGGCCTCTTACCACGCTTCTCGGCCGCGGCCGCGGTGTCCG
>CAMDKT010000337.1 GCA_945900935.1 Candidatus Sulfopaludibacter sp. SbA3
ACCAGCCATCGGCCGAGTTACCCCAGAATGGTCTGGCCCCGCAACGCAGCATTCCCAAAACACAAACCTGGTGAACATCACGCGCCAAAGAATTCCCATGATTAGCCAATCCAATGCGACTTTGCAGCACAAAGTAAGTGGCATTGGCCGTCTATGGGTGCCTGGTAAACGTTGCCCTGCCGAACATAGGCGTACATCTTGCCGTCCGGACGAATCTGCGGATCGCTGAATGGCGTCAGTTTGAGCAGCGCGTCAATGGTCCAGATCGAGAGCAGCAGCAGGTCAGGCAATGATTTCCTTGATGGGCTTGCCGTAGTCCAGTTCGATACGCTTGCGGCCAGGGACGTCGAGACGTTTCGGATCGATACCGAGCTGCTGGAGAACGGTAGCGTGGATATCCGTTACATAGTGGCGGTTTTCGATGGCGTGGAATCCAATCTCGTCGGTGGCGCCGTGGACCACTCCGGCCTTGATGCCGCCGCCGGCCATCCAAACCGAGAATCCAAAGGGATGATGATCCCTGCCGTTGGACTGTTCCGCGCCGGGGGAGCGGCCGAACTCGGTGGCCCAGACGACGATGGTTTCATCCAGCAGACCGCGCTGCTTCAGATCCTGCAGCAATCCCGCGACGGGCTTGTCTATCTGCTGCGCGAGGCCGCCGTGGTTTTTCTTGAGGTCCTTGTGCGCGTCCCAGGCGTTGCCCGCTCCGCCGTGATAGACCTGCACGAATCGGACGCCGCGTTCCGACAACCGGCGGGCCGCCAGGCAGACTTCGCCGAACGGCTTGGAGCTCTCTTGATCCATGCCGTAGAGCCGCTTAGTTTCTTCGCTCTCTTCCGCAAACTGGATAGCTTCGGGAGCGGCCATTTGCATACGGAAGGCAAGCTCATAGGACTTGATGCGCGCCGTGAGCGCGGGGTCCGATGGATACTCAACGCCTGACAGTTTATTCAGGCGGTTCAGGAACTCAAACTCCTTCTTCTGCTCCTCTTTGTAGACGCCGGGGCCGGGCGAGGAAAACGGAAGGGGGTTGTTGGGGTCCACAGCCAAATGGACGCCCGCGTGTTCCGGGCCGAGGTACCCCGAGCCATGCGTTCCCACGCCGCCGCAGCAATCGCCGGGGGGCTGGCCGAGCACGACATACGATGGCAGGTTCTCGTTCATGGAACCAAGCCCGTAGTGGGTCCAGGAGCCGAGCGTGGGCAGATAGCCGTCAAAAATGTGATGGCCGGTGTGAAATTGGAGGATGGCTCCGTGGTCGTTGTCGGTGGTCCATGTGGAGCGGATCAGGGAGATCTCGTGCATCTGGCTACCGATATGGGGGAACCAATCGCTGACGGCGACGCCGTTCTTTCCGCGCTCGCGGAAGCCGGTCTGCATGGGATAGAGCTTGAGCTTGGTTTGGTGCTGACCCGGCACGAAGGCTTTGAGATTCTCTTTGACAAAGGGACTGGCGAGAACGTCTTTGTGAGGCGTTTCGGAAAGCTGTTGGCCGGCGTGCTTGTTGAGGGCCGGTTTGGGGTCGAAGGATTCGACATGACTGACGCCGCCGAGCATGAACAGCCAGATAACGCGCTTGGCTTTGGGGGCGAAGTGCGGCAGGCCGTCCGGGGCGGCCTGCGCCTTCGCGGGCAGCATTGCGCCCAGGGCCAGGCCGGTGAGGCCCATGGAGGTGTCGGCCAGGAAGATCCGGCGGGAACGTTGATCGGAGCAAAGACGAGGGTTGGGCACTTGAGGCTTTCTCCTTCAGCGAAGGGTTACAAAATCATTATGGTTCAGCAGCACGTGGACTAGACTCTCACGCGCCCGTTGTTGTGGATCGGCGGAAGGCTTGATAGCAGGCTCGGAGCCAGTGGTGAAGGGCGTAAGTTTGGTGAGATCGCTGAACATTTCAGTTTGCTCCGTGAGGTACGCAGCCGACGCTTTCACTTCTTCCTCGGTGGGCTGCCGGTTAAGCACTTGGAGGAAGGCGGCACGAACAAAAGCGGTGGGAGATAGGAAGGCGGCGATGGTACGGGCGACAGTGAAACTCAACGGTCCGTTGGCGAGCGCCAAGGCCTGTTGCGGAACGATGCTTTCGGTGCGCGCGAAGCATTCGTTCGGGTTGGCGATGTCGAAGGCTTGCAGCATGTCCATCTGCAAATCGGGCGCGGTGCGGAAGTAGATGCTGCGGCGGAAGATTTCGTGGCCCTTCTTCTCGTCGATATCCGGTCCGCCCATGGTCGAGTCGAGCTTGCCGGCGGCGGCCAACATGCTGTCGCGGACGGCTTCGGCTTCCAGGCGGCGGACGTTCATCCGCCAGAGATACGTGTTCTCGGGGTCGAGCTTGTTCTGCGCGGAATCGGCGGAGGTC
Source organism: Candidatus Sulfopaludibacter sp. SbA3 (assembly GCA_945900935.1). Lineage (GTDB taxonomy): Bacteria > Acidobacteriota > Terriglobia > Bryobacterales > Bryobacteraceae. Next base: position 2,354 of record CAMDKT010000337.1, read on the forward strand.
ATCTGATAGGCCTTCGACGTGACCATCAGGCGATGCATGGCCTTCATGTCCCAGCCGCGGTCCATGAATTCGACGGCGAGCCAATCGAGCAGTTCTGGATGGGAGGGCGCTTTGCCGCTGCGGCCGAAGTTGAAGACGGTGGAAACGAGCGGTTTGCCGAAATGGCGCATCCACATGTCGTTAATGGCGACTCGGGCGGTGAGGGGATTGTCCTTGGCGGTGATCCAGCGGGCGAGGGCGAGACGCCGGCCGGAACTGGTTGGAGGATATTTGGGGCCGATGGGAGTGTAGCCCTCGGCGGGTTCTTTCATGCTCTTAAGGGCGGCTTCGAGCTTGGCGGTGGCGGGGCCGAGTTTCTTCGGATCGGTTTTCGAGAGTTCGAATTCGTACTTGGCGGCGATGATCCCGGCCTCGGCCAGGAGCATGTTGGCGGCGAGTTCCAGCCTGCGCGCGTCTTCGGCGAGCTTCTCGGAGTTCTCGGGGACCGGGGTTTGCAGAGATGCGAGGTCGGCCTGAATGCGGGCTTCGAGCGCGGGGAGCGCGGCTTTGGCGGCTTCGACACGTTTGGCGGCGGCGAGGAGGAGCGGCTCCGGCTCCGGTTTTGCCTTCGCTTTTTGGAGGTCCGCTTCGGCCTTCTCGATATTGGCTTTGGCTTCGGCGATCAGATCTCCTGGCACGAATTCGCGGCTGTCCGGGAAGTAGGCTTCGACGGGCAGCGGCACGGGCTGAATGCGAAGGGCGGGCTTGCCGAAGAGACGGGGGACCGCGGGCTGAAGCGGCGTGGCGGTGTCGGGGTTGTCTTCGTTGCCGCGGATGAAGCGGTACGTCGGCCGTGAGTCATCGGCATCATAAACGCGGGGCAGACCGTCTTTCATGATGTCGGCTTGGCCCTGGACACGGTCCGTTCGGACTTCGTGGGGTTCGAAGAAGGCGCGGAATCGGTAGTAGTCGGCTTGGGGAATGGGATCGTATTTATGGGCGTGGCAGCGGGCGCATTTAAGAGTTAGACCGAGGAAGCCGGCGGACGTGTACTCGACGATGTCGCCGAGCCATACGTTGCGGTTGAAGCGATACCAATTGCGGGCCAGGTAGCCGGTGGCGCGGGTGACGGAAGGATCGTTGGGAGCGATCTCATCGCCGGCGAGCATCTCCTGAATCATGCGGTCATAGGGTTTGTTCTGCTGGAGAGCTTCGACGGTCCAATCGCGCCAGCGCCAAATGTGGCGTTGGGAGTAGCGGATTTGGTTGATATTGCGGGAGCCGTACCAATCGGAATAGCGCCAGATGTCGAGCCAGTGGCGGCCCCAGCGTTCTCCATAGCTTTTCCGTGCTAAGAGATCGTCGACGATTTTGGCGTAGGCGTTGGGATCGTCGTTGGCGGTGAAGGCGGCTATTTCGGCGGGAGTGGGAGGGAGGCCGGTAAGGTCAATAAAGACCCGACGGAGGAGCGTGGCGCGGCCGGCGGGGGGCGCGGCGATGAGGCCGTGCTGTTTGCGGGCGGCTTCGAGGAAGCCGTCGATTGGATTTAGTTTCGTGGCGGTGGCGGGAACCGGCGGGCGGACGGGAGTGCGGAACGCCCAATGCTTGCGGACCTCGGTCAGATTGACGCCTTCAGGATCGGCCGCCGGTTCGCCATATTCCGCGCCGGTTTTGATCCATTCGGCGATGCGCGCGATATCGGTGTCGGGGAGTTTCTTGCCTTTGAACGGCATGCCCGGTTCCGTGACGTGGGCGACCATCTTATATAGCTGCGACTCGTCTGGTTTGCCGAGGGTGATCACCGGTCCATGTTCGCTGCCGCGTAACATGCCCTCGCGCGTGGATAGGTCCAGTCCGCCTTGCTTCGATCCCGCGTTGTGGCAGGAGAGGCAGGACTTCTTAAAGAGAGGCTGGATGTGGTCGCGGAAGAGGTCGGGGGCGGACGAGGCGTCTTGCGCCCACGCCCAGGGCGACAGGAGCGACAGCGTTAGAAGGTGTACCGATGTCCGCATGAGACCTCTCCATTCATGCTAGTCCAATGCGAAGAATGGAATCAGTGCTCGTCCAAAGGGCGGGACGACCGATAAAGACATCGACATCGTTGGGCTCAAGAACGGCGAGCTATTGGGACCCGTACGGGTAGATGTGTAAGATTCCAATCATGGACCGGGTAGAGGAGTGAGCAAGGGCCGACTTCTTGGGGGGCCTATGTTGTCGGCCTTCCCGGGGTCATTACGGTCGGCGACAGCCGCGAGGAAGCCGAACGCCTGATCGTCGAAGCGGTCGAGTGCCATCTCGAAGGAATGCGCGAAGAAGGAATACCGATCCCCGCGCCGTCGAGCTTCGCCGGGGTCGTCGAGGTATCGCCAGCGGACTGATCTATTTGCTCCGGCTGCCTTGGCGACAAGCTAACATAATCTACATGCTTGTAGACGTACACAGCCACTATTGGGAATACCCAAAGCACTTCAACGACGATTTCAAGAAGCAGGCGGCGCGGGCGCGGGGCGATGTGGAGGTGGACCTGACGGTCCGCTGGGAGGACTACCAGGCGACGGCGGAGCATTGCGAAAAAACGATTGTGTTTGGCGGTAAAGCCAGGCTTTCGGGGCTTTGGGTGCCGGACCGCGAGGTGGCCGCTTACGTGGCGGCGCGGCCGGACCGGTTGATCGGATTTATGTCGCTCGACCCGACGCAGCCGGGCTGGCAAGACGAGATGGTGGAAGGGCATCAGGACCTGAAGCTGAAGGGCATCAAGCTGCTTTCAATGTACGCGGGCTTTTCGCCGAACGACCGGCGGTTCGATTACATCTGGGAGTACGCGACCCGGCATGGCCTTCCGGTGTTGCTGCATACGGGGACGACTTTCGTGGCGCAGGCCCCGTTGGCGTATACGATTCCGCGGTTACTGGATGATGTCGCGGCGCGATTCCCCGATGTGAAAATCATCATGGCGCATCTGAGCCATCCCTACGAAGGGGAATGCGTGGCAACCATCCGGAAGCATCCGAACGTATATGCGGATTGCTCGGCATTGCACTACCGGCCGTTCCAGCTTTACCACTCGCTGATGCTGGTGCAGGAATATGGCGTGTGGGACAAAGTGCTATTCGGGACCGATTATCCGTTTACGACGGTGAAGGCCACCCTGGAAGGAATGCGCGGATTGAACGGCATGTTGGAAGGGACCATGCTGCCGAGATTGAATATGGACAAGATGGAACGGATGTTCGAGCGGGATACGCTGAACTTATTGGGGATCAGCGGGGGATAGGCGGCGGGAAGATGGCGGCGGCGCAGCGTTTGAGCCGTTGAGCCAGCGATTCCAGGGCGTCCAGAGGAATCTGCTCCGTGGTGCCCGTTACCGATAAGGCCGCGGCAAACCGCCCGCCGGGATGAAATACGGGGACCGCGACACAGCGCACTCCCAGTTCTTCTTCCTCGTCGTCGACGGCATAGCCGAGTTCCCGAACACGGACCAGTTCGCGGCGGAGAGAACGCGACGAAGTGATGGTGTTGCCGGTGTGGCGGATGTAGACCGGTTTGGTGAGGGCGCTTTCCACCACTTCGGCGGGGCCATGGGCCAGAATCACTTTGCCGACTCCAGTGCAATGCAGATCCATACGGCGGCCGACGTAGGTATCGAACTTGATGAGGCCGGGAGCGTCCACTTTCTGAACGTAGACGCCCTGTTCGCCATCGGGAACGGCCAGATGGGCGGGCACGTGGAGTTGGTCCACCAATACCCGCATATGAGGCAGGGCGAGCTCCGCGATGGAGAGATTCCTGATCATGCCGCGCCCCAGGCCATAAGCCTTCAAGCCGAGGTGGTAATTCAGCGAGTCCGGCTTTCGCGCGAGATAGCCGAGGCGCTCCAGAGTGACCACGATGACGTGGGCCGAACTCTTGGGGATTTCGAGCTTGCGGCCGATTTCGGAAATATTGAGGCCGCGTTGGGAGCTGTCCAGATACTCGAGAATCAGCAGGGCGCGTTCCACAGCGGTAGCGTTCGCAATTATGGACATGGCTCTTACTGTAAGACTGGTCCGTCCAGCCGCTCGAACGAAAAGGAGCCGAATGTCTTGACCCTCCTCACTGCGCGCCGGTACGCTGAATGCTGGCGGATTCCGATGCCCACAGTGATCCACAACTTCGCGGAAATTGATTTCGATCTGCCGGGAAAGCATCACTACCAGGTTGCTTTTCATCTCGATGGTTCGTGGGGTTACTCGCTGGTTCCTTTGACGGTGATCAATGGGAAGCGGGGTTCCAACCCGAATGGGGTGCTATGCTTCGGCGGCACGCATGGAAATGAGTA
>CAMDKT010000338.1 GCA_945900935.1 Candidatus Sulfopaludibacter sp. SbA3
CGAGCGTGCTTTCGGCGCCCCAGAGCGCGGCGTTTTCGAGCTTGTTGGTCCGGACGCCTTCGACGAACTGGTTGACGTTGTCGAGGGTGATGTCGTACTTCGTTTCGGCCGTTTCGTTGGGCTTGCCTTGGCGGTAGATCGTATAGCCCTTGCGGCCCACGTTTACCGAACCTTTTTCGCAGACGAAGGTTTCGGTGACGTCGCTGAAGCCTGGCATGTTGCCGAACTGGTTGGCGGTATAGCTGAAGATGGTTCCGTCGGCAAATTGGAAGCTGCAGGCGAGGTTGTCGTAGATGTCGCCGATTTGGGTGCGGGACATGCGGGAGCCGTGGCCGGAGACGCGGACCGGATGGGTGCCCATGAACCAGTTGATGACGTCGATGTTGTGGCAGTCCTGCTCGATGAGGATGTCGCCGGAAAGTTCGCGGTAGAAGAACCAGTTGCGGATGCGTTCCTGGTCAGCGGGGTGGCCTGTTTTGATGGGAGGGCCGCCGCCCATCCAGGCGGCGCGGATTTGGAGAATGCGGCCGAGTTCGCCGGACTTAACGACGGCGTGGGCCTTGCGGTAATCGGTGCCGTAGCGCTGCTGGTAGTCCATGCTGATGCGTTTGGAGGGATCGGCCATTTTGGCGGCGCGGAGAACGCGGTGGCAACCGGCGGCGTCGACACCGGCGGGCTTTTCGAGGAAGATGTGTTTTTTCGCTTTGACGGCGCGTTCGAAGTGTTCGGGATGGAGGAAGGCAGGGGTGGCGATCAGAACGGCGTCGATGGATTTGTCGGCGAGAAGATCGTCCATGGAGTTGAAGCGCTTGGCACCGGAGTATTTGGCGCCGGCGGCTTGGAAGCGGTCTTCGTAGATGTCGTTGTAGGCGGTGACTTTGAGGTTTTCGTTTTTGGCGAAGAGGCCGCTGACGTACATGCCGCGGTTGCCGCAGCCGATGAGGCCGAGGGTGACGGCGGAGTTGGCTTGGGATCCGCGGACGGATTGGGCGGAGACGATGGAGAAGGCGGCGGCGGATTTGACGAAGGCGCGGCGGGAGGGTGCTTGTATCATGAGATTTATTATGTCATTTAGGTTGGTTCTTTTGGTTATAGCGCTCGGGCTCGGCGGGATGGGTTTGCGGGCCGATCAGATTGAGATGAAGAACGGCGACCGGGTGACGGGAAGCATCGTCAAGAAGGACGCGAAAACGTTGACGATCAAGACGGTTCACTTTGGCGTTGTGACGCTGCCCTGGGATCAGGTGGCAAGCGTGACGGCGGATAAGCCGCTGCATGTGGTGCTGGCGGACGGGAAGACGGTGCAGGGATCGCTGGCGACGGCGGGGGGGAAGGTGGAGGTTGTCTCTGGCGGGACGAAGCAAACAGTGCTGCCTGGGGAGATTGCGGTACTTCGCGATGATGCGGAGCAGAAGGCCTATTTGCGGATGCTGAAGCCGCGGTGGGCCGACGTGTGGGTGATCAATGCCAATATTGGAGTTGCGGGCACATCGGGGAATGCGAAGACGGCTACGTTCACGACGCCGGTGAACGCGACGCGGGCGACGAATCACGATAAGACGACGGCGTATTTCAATTTCATTCGAGCGTCGGCGGCTATTAATGGCGCATCGGCGGCGACGGCGCAGGCGATTCGCGGGGGTTGGGGATATAACCGGAACTTGCGTTCGAAGATGTTTGTGACGGTATTTAACGATTACGAATCTGACAAGTTCCAGAACCTGGACCTGCGCGTGGTGCTGGGCGGCGGTTTGGGGTATGCGGCGTGGAAGGGCGAGAAGGGACGGCTGGATGTGGTTGGCGGCGGGGCTTATAACCGGGAGACATTTGATCCGATTCGACCACGGCTGCCATTTACGCGAAATTCGGCGGAGGCGTATTGGGGGAATGATTTTACGTACAAGATGTCGGCGCGGGTGAACTTTTATGAGAATTACCGAATGTTCAATAACCTGTCAAACACTGGGAACTTCCGGCAGAATGTGGATGTGGGGATTTCGGCGGCGCTGACGAAGTGGATGACTTGGAATGCTTCCGTGAGTGACCGGTATTTGAGTAATCCGGCACCGGGGCGGAAGCGGAATGACTTTCTGTACACGATGGGATTGGGGATTACGGTGCGGCGGTGAGGCGGGCGGCGGGTGGTCAACCGGCGTCGATGGACTTTGCCGTTGGGTTTTCAGGTCCTGGACGGAGGTGGAGATGTTGGCTTCGTTGGCGGTGTAGCGGATGCTCTCGTCGAGGTTGGGGCGAGCATGCAGGGATGTCCTTGCTGTTTGAGCGGATGGCTTTTTAATCCCGCGCGCATCTGGGGTTGTTGATGAGGAGGACAAGAAGGGCAAATGGAGCGGGCGATCTTATCGCATCAACCTTGCGAGCGAAGCGCTGAAGCCTTATCTTAAGAAGTAACCATGGGCGCGGACCGACTAAATCGAATAACCGTCGAAGAGGGCAAATGCGGGGGCCGTCCGTGCATACGGGGCCAGCGCCTTCGTGTGACTGACATTCTCGAACTCTTGGCAAATGGCGCAAGTGTCGATGAAATCCTGCTCGACTACGAATTTCTCGAGCGCGAGGATGTATACGCTGCCATTGAGTACGCGGCGCATCAGGCGGACCATCTGGTACTACAAGCCTTGTGAGGTTTTTGGTCGATAACCAACTTCCGGCGGCGCTCGCGCGCTTTCTCACTTCGCGCGGAGTGGAATGCCAGCATGTGCTTGACATCGGCTTGAGCCGCGCCACCGATGGTGACATTTGGGAGTACGCTGGCCGCAACAATTGCGTCGTTATCAGCAAAGACGAGGACTTTCTGTATCTGGCGAACTCGCGATTCGCGAGAACTCGTTTTATCTGGATTCGTTTGGGAAATTGCCGGACAAGCGTACTTCTTGACGCGATAGCCAATGTTTGGCCGCGGATAGAAGCAGGCTTGAAGGCCGGTGATCGAATCATCGAGGTTCGCTAAGTTTATTGCGCCCGGCGTCCGCTAAGCTGATAGGTTGGTCTCCGTTCAGCACGTCTCGAAAATCTATACGCTCTATGAGCGTCCTGCCGACCGTTTGGTTTCTCTGTTGCCCTTGATCGGGGAGACGCGGGGGCGCGAATTTTGGGCGTTGCGCGACGTCAACTTGCGGGTGGAGCCGGGTGAAGTATTTGCGCTCGTGGGACCGAATGGCAGCGGGAAGTCGACGCTGTTGCAGATTGTGGCGGGGATCATGCAGCCGACGCGGGGGCGGGTGATTTCGACGGGCCGGGTGGCGGCGCTGTTGGAACTGGGCGCGGGCTTCAATCCGGATTTTACGGGGCGGGAGAATGTGTATTTGAACGGCGAGATTATAGGATTGAGCCGCGCGGAGGTGGAGACGGCGTTTCCGAAGATCGCGGAGTTTGCCGGGATCGGCGACTTTATGGACCGGCCGGTGAAAGAGTATTCGAGCGGGATGTATGTGCGGCTGGCGTTTTCCACGGCGATCCATGTGGAGCCGGAGGTGCTGATTGTTGACGAGGCGCTGGCGGTGGGCGATGCGATTTTTGCGAACCGGTGCGTTCGCAAGCTGGAAGAGCTGAAGGAACGGAAAGTCACGATTTTGTTTGTGTCGCACGATCTGGGAATTGTGAAGCGGCTCGCGGACCGGGCTGCGCTGCTGCTGCATGGGGAAATTGTCGCGATGGGGAAGCCGAGCGATATTGTGAACCGCTATGTGGGACTGGTGCATGAGCTGCATTTGCGGGACTCGCCAGAGGAGGGCGGGAGCTACCGGCATGGCGATGGGACAAGCCGGATCGAGTCGTTCGCGATCCTGAATAGCCATGGGGACGAGGCTACGAGCTTGCTGAGCGGGGAGCGGGCGGTGATCCGAATTCGGGCGCGTTTTGTGCGGGATTGCGAGTCGCCCACGGTGGGAATCCTGATTCGGAACCGGTTGGGCGTGGATGTGTATGGGACGAATACACGGGTGGAACAGCAGGAGTTGGGGACGTATGCGGCAGGGGATGTGCTGGAAATTTGTTTCGCGATTGATTGTTTGCTGAGCCGGGCGGAATATACTCTTACGGTGGCCACGCAGCACGCCGATGGGGCGAGCCAGGACTGGATAGACGACGCGCTGAGCTTTGCGGTGATCGACCACCGCGACACGGCTGGGATGATTCAACTGAACACGGAGATTCAATGGCAACGCAACCCTTAACAGACACGTCGTTTTTCGGGCATCCGCGCGGATTGTCTACTTTATTTTTTACGGAGATGTGGGAGCGGTTCAGTTACTACGGGATGCGGGCGATTTTGATTTTGTATTTGACGGCGCAGTTGGCCAACGGCGGATTGGGGATGGACAAGCCGACGGCGGGGGCGATTTATGGGATTTTCACGGCGTCGGTTTATTTGCTGAGTTTGCCGGGCGGATGGGTGGCGGACCGGATATTGGGGCAGCGGAAGGCGGTGCTGTACGGGGGGATTATTATCGCGTTAGGGAACGCATTATTGGCCGCGCCGATGCTTTGGACGTTTTATTTGGGGCTGGGGTTGATTTGCGTGGGGACGGGATTGTTGAAGACGAATGCGAGCACGATGGTGGGGTCGCTGTACGCGCCGGGGGACAACAGGCGGGACGCGGGATTTTCGATTTACTACATGGGGATCAACGTGGGCGCGTTCCTTGCGCCGCTGGCGATTGGGTATGTGGGGCAGACGATCAATTGGCGGCTGGCGTTTTTGCTGGTGACGGCGGGGATGACGGCGGGGCTGATTCAGTACGTGATGACGCAGCGGCATTTGGGCGAAGCGGGATTGCGGCCGGCGTCGCCGCCGGGGGCGCCGCAGAAACGGCAGTTGATGATGGGACTGGCTGGCGTAGTGGGATTGCCGTTAATGCTGGGTGTTTTGCAAACGATGGGATTGACGTCGTTTTCGGTGACGGCGATTGCCGATGGGTTCACGGTGTTGATGGCTGTTTGTTTTGTCGGGATCTTTGTGGTGTTATTTGGGGCGTGCCGTCCGGGGCAGGAGCGGAAGAACATTGCGGTGATCCTGTGTTTATCGATTGCTTCGGCGGTGTTCTGGTCGTTGTTTGAACAGGCGGGATCGACGTTGAATCTGTTCGCGGATGAGAAGACGCGGAACGAAGTTTTGGGGATGGCGTATCCGTCGAGCTGGTTTCAATCGGTGAACTCGATCTGGCTGCTGGCGTTGGCGCCGCTGTTCTCGCTGTTGTGGATTAAGCTGGGTCCGCGGGAGCCGAGCGTGCCGGCGAAGTTTGCGATGGGATTGCTGTTTGTGGGGCTTGGCTTTTTGATATTGGTGCCGCCGGCGGCTTCGGCGGACGCGGGGATGAAAGTAAGCCCGATGTGGCTGGTGATCACGTATTTGCTGCACACGATTGGCGAGTTGTGTTTGAGTCCGGTGGGATTATCGGCGATGACGAAGCTGGCCCCGGCGCGGCTGGCGGGCGTGATTATGGGCGTGTTCTTCCTGTCGATTTCGACTGGGAATTATGTGGGCGGGCGGTTGGCGGGATTTTATGAATCGATGAAGCTGGAGCAGTTGTTTTTGTATGTAGCGCTGTTTGCGATTGCAGCGGCGGTTGTGTTGGGTGTATTTGTGAAGCCGCTACGGAGACTGATGGGAGAAACGAAATGATGAATGTTGCCGCGATTCAGCAGGCGTTACGGGAAGAGCAGTTGGATGGGTGGTTGTTTTTCGATCATCATTTGCGGGATCCGCTGGCGTACCGGATATTGGATTTCACGCCGCCGCGGACACCATCGCGGCGGTGGTATTATTTGATTCCGGCGGAGGGTTCGCCGCGGAAACTGGTGCATCAGATTGAGCCGGGAATGCTGGAGTCGCTCCCGGGCGAGACGCGGACGTATTCGAGCTGGTCAAAGCAAGTGGAAGGGTTAACGGCGCTGCTGGCGGGCTGCAAGCGGGTGGCGATGCAGTATTCGGCGATGTGCGCGGTACCGTATGTGGCGATGGTGGACGCCGGGACAGTGGAGTTGGTTCGGGGGCAGGGCGTGGAGGTTGCGACGTCGGCGAATCTGGTGCAGGTTTTTGAGGCGAAGTGGACACAGGATAAATTGGACTCGCATTTGGCGGCGGGAGTGCTGGTGGATGAAGTTCGACGGGCGGCGTTTTTGGAGATTGGCGACCGGCTGGGCGGGCGGGAGGCGGTGAATGAGTATACGGTGAAGGCGTTTATTTTGGAGTCGTTTGAACGGGCGGGATTGTACACCGATCATGGGCCGATTGTGGGGGTGAACGCGAATGCGTCGAACCCGCATTATGAGCCGGAGGCGGACAACTATGAGAGGATCCGGCAGGGCGATGTGGTGTTGATTGATTTGTGGGCGAAGTTGAAAAAGCCAGGGTCGGTTTATTACGACATAACTTGGACGGGCTACACGGGTTATGAGATTCCGGACGATGTGCAGCGAGTGTTTTCGATTGTAACGGGGGCGCGGGACGCGGCGGTCACGAAGGTGAAGTCGGCGATTGGGGCGGGACTGCCGTTGTACGGATTTGAGGTGGACGACGCGTGCCGCGGTCATATCCGCGAGCATGGGATGGCGGAGTATTTTATTCACCGGACGGGCCATTCTATTGGGGAAGACGTGCATGGATCGGGGGCGAATATGGATAATTTA
>CAMDKT010000339.1 GCA_945900935.1 Candidatus Sulfopaludibacter sp. SbA3
TCATAACGGACGACGCGGCGGTTGCCGTGCTCACAAGCGATTTGGCGGCCTTCCCAATCGAAGGTGTTGCCGTTGCTGTTGCCGGCGGGGTTGCGAAAGGTGGAAATCGCGCCCGTTTCTTCGGTCCAGCGCATTTGGACGTTGTTGGGGATATCGCTGAAAAGCAGATATTTGCCGACGCCGCTCCAGGCGGGGCCCTCAGCCCAGAGGAAGCCGGTGCCGAGGCGCTGAATGGGCGTATTGCCCAGCTTGTACTTGTCGAATCGCTTGTCGATCGAGACAATATCCCGATCCGGATAGCGGACGGGATTCTTGCCGCTCCAGTCGCGCGGTTTCTGAGCGAGGAGGGGGGCGGCGCCAAGGGCGGCGGTGGTGAGAAAGGATCTGCGATTCATATTCGTTTCCTTGAGGAATGCTTGGCAAGTATATCAATCCCGGTCTTGGTATACTCACGTTTTATCTTGGAGGGAACCTGCGATGCGCATTCATAGCCATGTAAACGTCCTGATGATCGCGGCGAGTCTCGCCTTTTCGTTAGAGGGGGTGCCCATGCCAGTGCTGTTTGAGCAGCAGTCGGCAGGGGCGTATCGAGTGCGAGGAAACGGATATGCCGTCGCGGTGAGCGGCGAGGGCATGGCGCTGGCGACGGCGGCGGGCACGGCGAAGCTGACTTGGCAAGGCGCCAATCGCGGCCGGATTCAGCCTTTGGAGCCGTTAACGACTCGGGTGAATTACCTGACCGGCCAAAACCGGCGCGATTGGCGTACCGGTCTGGCGACGTTTGGGCGGTTGCGCATGGCCGAATTGTACCGGGGGATCGATGTCGTTTACTACGGCACGGACCGGCAGTTGGAATACGACTTTGTGGTGAAGCCGGGAGCGGATGCGGGCGCGATCCGCTTTGCGCTGGCGGCGACGATGGACGCCAATGGCGAATTGGCGCTTGCCAATGGCTTACGGTGGCGGAAACCGGTGGCGCGACAGGAAGGGCGCGAGATCGCGGCGCGATTTGTCAAACGCGGAGAAGGCGTTTTCGGTATCGCGGTGGGAAGTTATGACCACGAGCGCGAGTTAGTCATTGACCCGGTGTTGACTTATGGCACTTATCTTGGCGGGACACTGGCGGATGAGGCGAGGGGTGTGGCGGCGGACCCGGCGGGCAACGCGTATGTGGTTGGTTCAACATCGTCGCCGAACTTTCCGGGATCGACTCGTACGCAGACATTTGGCGGGCAGGATGTCTATGTCGCGAAGTTGAATCCGTCGGGCCGCGCGCTGGATTGGGTGACTTACATCGGCGGGACGGGCACGGACACGGGAACGGGCATTGCGTTGGACGCGGCCGGGGCGATTTACATTACAGGTTACACGGCGAGCACAAATTTTCCGGTGACAGCGAACGCGCCGCAGCCGGTGTTGTTAGGCGGCAACGCGGTGACAGCCGCCTTTGTATTAAAACTGGCGGCGAACGGGGCGAGCCTGATTTACAGCACCTTTCTGGGCGGATCGCAGAGCGACTTTGGGAACGCGATTCAAGTGGACCGGAGCGGAGCGGCGTATGTCGGAGGGCGGACGGAGTCGACTGACTTTCGATCGACGGCAAGGGACACGCTGCCGGCGCGGGGAGCGGGCGACGGGTTCCTGACAAAAGTGGCCCCGGATGGAGCGTCGTTCGTTTATTCGGTGTTATTGGGCGGGTTTGCGATGGACGGTGTGAACGCGATCGCGGTGGACTCGACAGGGGCGGTTTATGCGACCGGGGAGACGCGGTCGGATAACTTCCCGGTAACAGAGGGGGCTTATCAGAAAGAACGGCGGGGAAGTTCGGACGCCTTCGCCGCTAAGCTAGCGGCGGATGGGACGGCGCTAGTGTATTCGACTTACTACGGCGGCGACGGTCAGGAGACGGGACGGGGGATCGGAATTGACCAGACGGGGGCCGCGTATATCGCCGGAGTTACAGGATCGGCGAATATGCCTGTGAGTTTCAATGGCGCGCAGCGATCGCCGCTGTTGCTGCCGGACGCGTTCGCCGCGAAGTTAGATCCGGGCGGGCGGAGCCTGTTATACGGCACTTACATTGGAGGCGACGCGGAGGATCAGGCCAACGCGATTACGGTAGACGCGACGGGATCGGCCTATGTGGCGGGGCAGACGAACTCGCCCAATTTCCCGTTGGCGAATGACGGCCCGCTGGCTGCATCAGGGCCAAGGGGCGGATTCGACGGCTTTGTTACTCGGGTAAGTTCGGGGGGTAACTTTTTCCAGTTTTCGACGCTGTACGGCGGGGCTGGAACGGACGCGATTTTGGGAATCATGAATGACGGACGGGGGCGGATCTGGATGGCGGGATCGACGGACTCCCAGGATCTGACGACGTCGGCGGGGACGCTGGCGGCGAAGGCGCCTGGGGCGACGGATGGCTTTGTGGCGCTGTTGAGCGAGATCTCCGTTCTGGTCACGCCGGGTTCGGTGACGCTGGGGCCGAGGGAGACCCAGCAGTTCACGGCGACGGTAACGAACGCGGCCAACACGTCGGTGCGGTGGTCGATATTCCCGGACATTGGAACGGTTACGCAGGCGGGTTTGTACACCGCTCCGGCTGCATTCACGGGATCGGCGTCGATCGCGGTATCGGCCATCAGCGGCGCGGACGGATCGAAGATTGGGCAGGCGACAGTGACGCTAGTGAACCGGGTGACGGTGACGGTGGATCCGGCTGCGGTGTCCTTGTTGGCGGGGCGGGCGCAGCAGTTTACGGCGACGGTATCGGGCACGCCGAACACGGCGGTAACGTGGACAATAACGCCCGTGATCGGAACGATTTCATCCTCCGGATTGTACGCGGCGCCGGCAAGTTTCCTGAATGAGGCGACGGTAACGGTACAGGCTACGAGCGTCGCGGAAACGTCGCGGTCGGCAACAGCGTCGGTGAGCCTGACGCTGCCGCCGCAGGCGCCGGCGCCGTTGATCACCAAGGAGGGCATCGCAAACGCGGCGAGCCTGCGGGGCGCGATCATTGACGGCGGCGTGGCGCCGGGCGAGTTGATTACTATCTACGGGAGTAACTTGGGACCGTCCGCGGCGGTGACGGCGCAGTTAGACGCGCGCGGATTTGTGTCCAACCGCCTGGGCGGGACGCGGGTGTTATTTGACGGCACGCCGGGGGCAATGATTGTGTCGAGTTCCGGACAAGTGAGCGCGGTGGTTCCGTATGGATTGGAGGGGTTGACGAGCGTGGCGATTTCGGTTGAGTTCGATGGCCGGGCGTCGGCGCAGATACCGATTCCGGTGACAGACGCGTCGCCGGCAATTTTCACGCAGAACTCGTCGGGCGGCGGGGCTGGATCGGTGACGCGGCAGACGGGAGAACTGGTTACGGCGGCAAATCCTGCCGGGGCCGGAGAGGTCTTGACGCTGCTGGCGACGGGAGAGGGAGCGACAACGCCGGCGGGCGTGGACGGCAAGCCGGTTGGGTTGCCATTGCCTCTGCCGAAGTTGCCGGTGAAGGTGGTGATTGACGATCTGGAAGTGGAGCCGATGTACGCCGGCGGCGCGCCGGGACAGGTGGCAGGCGTAATGCAGGTGAACTTTACGATGCCGGCGGGACCGGCGGGGACGCGGCGATTGCGGCTGCGGATTGGGGATAAGCTCAGCCCGGATGGCGTGACGGTCGCTACCCGATGAGATTGCCATCGTAGCCCGCCGGGTATACTCTGCCTGGACGATCCGTTTCAGTCCCCGCCGGCGCTACTTGGTCACCACGATGACGCGCAACAACTCTCGATTACGTGGTTGACGGGATTTGGACAGCAGCCCTGCCAAAACACGGGAAGCGGATCAGTTCGGCCCCGGCCGGAGCGCGAACGTGCGCCTAGCCTCAGAATCGCGCCGCGACCAATGTTTTTAGGGTCAGAAAATTGGTCAGCCTGCTAATTTGGACGCGAGTGACTTTTCGCCCATTGATCCCACAATACGTTTATAACGCCGCGCCCCGCCATCTCCAGCCGCCCAGCCGGGTAGCGGATTTCGAGGACGTCGAGAGAAATGATCTTTTGCTGGTGTTTCACCGGGGAATTTCTATCATCGCCCGGAGGCTCGCCAAGCTTGGACTCTACCGGCACCCTCGATAAAACACCGCCGTCAATGCCGTCCCCTGGGAGCTGTTCAGCGTCAACCCAAATAGGTGGAAAGCGCCGTCTTTATTCGATGAATTCCACGAAACCGTGTGTTGATTGGCCAGGATCTGTCCAACCCGTTCCGCCGGCAATTGCAGGTCGCCGCCGGCGGCGATAAACCGGCCCGCGGAATCCAGTACCAGTTGTTGCATTGCCGCCGTCGCCGTCGCGCTGTTCGCCGATGCTCCGAAGGAGAGGACAAACACCGGTACACCCGCGGCCCGCGCCGCCGCCAGCATCGCCGCGCTGTCACGAATTGTCCCCGTTGTGCTCTCACTCCCCGCAAAGACAATTACCGCTTTCCGCCTCCCCGCCTGCCCCGCCGCGGCCCGCGCCGCGATGTCAATCGCATCGTATAACGCGCTCCCCGTCCCTACCTTTCCCATCGCCGCCAAGCTCCCGCTCGTCGTACCACGGTTATTCGTGAATCCGCCCACCGGAACCGCCGACGCATCGGCCTGCACCAACGCCACCCGGTCATCGGCCGTCAAATGCGAAATCAAGGCCGCGGCCGCGACCTTCTCCGCCGCCAACTCGCCGCTTCCCACTGACGTGTCCATCACAATCGCCACCGAAAGACGCGTCCCCGCCGCCGCCGGCTCGGCACCGCAGTTCACCGGCTGGCCGTCCTCGGTACAGCGAAAGTTCGCGCTGCTCAGCGACGTAATCGTATTGCCCATCCGGTCAATCGCCGAAACATATGCCGTCACCTGCGGACAGCTTTCCCCATCGAACTGTTGCGCCAGCACCGTTGGCCCGCCGCCGGCTGCAATCGTCAACAGTCTCCCCGCCGTCGTTCCCCCTCCAGGCGCCGGGCTGTTTACCGTGATCGTCGCCGTTCCCGCCGCCACGATGTCCGCCGCCGGAATCGTCGCCCGCAACTGCGGATTGCTGACGAACACTGTCGGCCGCGCCGCGCCGTTCCAATTGACCGTCGAACCCGCGACGAACTGCGATCCCGTCACCGTCAACAGGTAGGCGCCCCCGCCCGCCGTCACCGTCGCCGGTACAAAGCTGTCCAAAAGCGGCGCCGGACTCGGCGTTACCGCCGCCGTGCCTGTACCGGTCAGCGTTGCCGTGACACTGCCGCCGCTACTGGTCAGCGTCAACGTCCCGGTGAAGGCGCCCGGCGACGACGGCGGCGTGAAGCGGACGATTAACGGCGCAAAACCCCCAGCCGCAATCGTAAATGGCACCGCCGCGATGACGCTGAATGGTCCGGTGGCCGCCGCGGTCGTCACCGTGATGCTTGCCGTGCTTACGTTGCCCGCGATCAGTGCGATATCCTTCGTCTGACCGGCCGTCACCGAGCCAAAGTCGAGCGTCCCGGCGCTTAGCGTTAGCACTGGACCGGCAGGCGCGGCAACGCCCGTCCCACTCAGACCCACCGTAGCCGGTGAACCGGAATCGTTGCTGACAATCGACAAACTCGCCGCCGCCGCCCCCGCCACCGCTGGCCGGAAGCGGATAGTAACCTGCTGCGAGCCCCCCGCCGCGATGATCACCGGCGCCGCCGGAGTGACAACCGTGAAAGCCCCGATCCCATTCAGCGCCGTCACCGTCAGCGCGCCGTTTCCCGTGTTGGAAATCGTAACACCCCGCTCGGCGGTCTGCCCCACCGTAACGCTCCCGAAGTCCAGCGCATTTGCCGACAACGTCAGCCGGGGAGCCGTAGCCGGCGCGGAACTTCGCACCGAAAGGTTCACCGGCGCGCTCGATTTTCCCAGGACCGTGATCACCAGCGGCAATGACTGTCCGGCCGGCAGCGCCGCCGGCAACTGCACATTCAATTGCAATAGCCCGACAAATCCCGGCGTCAAGCCCGCAAACAAAACCCGGGCGGCGGCGCCGCCCACTGAAACCGCCGGCGTATCGGCCAGTGCCGCCAGCGGACTTCCTGGCGACGCTTCCCCGCTCGCCGGCGCGTTGGTCAGCTTGCCGGCCCCGGTGGCGTAGATAATCAACACCTCATTCGCCGTCACGCCATTGGCAGGTGTGACCAACGAATTGTCGGCGTGTACTGCGATCGGATCCAGCACCCCTGCTCCCCGGGCATACGTGAATACACCCAACGCGTAATCGGTGACAGGCACCGTCGCCGCCGCGCTCAGCACGCCGTTGTTACTCACATCCACTTGCGCGTCACCCGTTTCGGTTCCGTACGGAACCTGGAAATTGATTTGCGTGGGTGAGACATACACCAGCGGCGCCGCCTGGCCGTTTACGTAAACCGTTGTTCCGTTCAGCGAAGTTGGCAGAGGCAGGCTGGCGGCCTGCGCCGTCCCGTTCGCCATATTCGTTCCGAACACGGTCGCCAGCGAACCCGCCGCCACCGTTGGCGAGAAGCTCGCGCCATTGACTATCGCGCCCGCCGCAATCTGAGGGATCGTTACCGCCGCCGTGCCCATTCCCCGCAGCGCCACCGTCACCCCCGGACGCAGTGAATCGTTGCT
>CAMDKT010000340.1 GCA_945900935.1 Candidatus Sulfopaludibacter sp. SbA3
GCGATCGTGCGGACGGCAGACGGTCAGGCTCCCAGAATCCGAAGTGTCGTGGAGGGTGTTGACCCGCGCGTAACGGTATTTGACGAACACTCGTTGGAGCGAGACCGGTTGGAGTTATTGCGTCCGGAACGAGGGTTGGCATTCGGGGCGGTGGCACTCCTGATTACAGCGCTAGGCATGTCATGCCTCGGCCTTTACGGGGTATTCGCGTACCAACTGAGTTTGCGGCGGCGGGATTTTGCGATCCGTGCCGCGATGGGTGCATCGAAGGTACAACTTGCGCTAACGGCATCGCGCCGATTGATGATCGTAATTATCGCCGGATCTGCGCTGGGGGCGGCGGCGAGTTCTGTGGGCTACCGCCATCTGCAGCCGGTAATGTTTGGAATTTCGAGAGATGGAACGGCGTGGTTACTGGCGGTCGTGTTGGCGACGTTGGCGACGGCGATGGCGGTTGTGCTAATTCCCGCGTTACGGATACTTCGAGCGGATCTTTTTGGAGAGCTTCGCGGATCCTGATTGGCGTGCTGGGTCGGCGTGAAGTATTGTCACCTCGCCCAATTGAGCTCAGTCGCGCTCAGTCGAAAACTCACCCCGGCCAAACTCGCCCGCTTGCTCGACGCCATCCGTGACCGGCTCAACTACTTCACCGGTCTTCTTCGACAGCAAACCGGTGCCGGCTTCCCGGAAAAGGTCCCCGCCTTCCGTCCGGAAATGGCTGCCCACGGAAAGTTCAACCAGCCAAGGCGCGCGCCGCGCGAATTGGCCACGGTTCCCACCAAACCAACTACTGCCCGGCCTGCCAAACCGGCGGACAATTACTGGCTGATCGGGCCCTGTCCCGGCTGCTGGGTAAGGCCTCGCCCAAGTCGCTGGAGGCATTGGAGCTCCGAAAACACCCCGGCCGGAAGTAAATTTTGAAAAAATTCGCACGCCGGGTCCATTTTCCGAATCGACACAATTCCGGCCCGGAGCCGATCCTAAGTTTCGTGTTTTGATGTCGATACCATCAAAGGTCCAACCACCGCCTGAAGGCGTCGATTTGTAGGGCCTTTAGCTTAACTTCAATATTTCCAATCACCTACGCCATGTTGTGGGCACGTTGAGGAAAACCACAATTAGTAGTTGACCCCGTCCGAAATACCGCTGTATCCTGTAGTTCACTAACGAAATATAGCAATAGTTAGTAGTGAGTTCCGGGTAGTCTCCCCGGCTCTTCTCAAGGGCAGGTCTCTCCTCCCCCAAAGGTAAATACAGATGGCGACGACGGCACAGCAAATAACGAATAATAATACGCCGACAGCACAACAATTGTTTCCCGATCTCCGGTTGCAAGTCCCGGAAACGGCGATGCGCGTCAAAAAGCGCAATGGAGCTTTGGAACCCGTTGATGTTTCCAAAATAATCCGGGCCGTGCAGCTTTGCGCGGCGGGCTTGACCCAGGTTGACCCGATGCGCATCGCGGTTAAAACCATTGGCGGACTTTACGATGGTTCCACCACCCGTGAGTTGGATCAGCTCAATATTCAGACCGCGGCTTCGCTCATCGCCGAGGAGCCGGAGTACTCGCGGCTGGCTGGACGCCTGCTGGCCAATTTCGTGGAAAAGGAAGTCGCGGCGCAAAACATTTACTCGTTCTCCCAGTCGATCGAGGCAGGATACAATTTGGGGCTGATCGGCGAGGAGTGCCACGCGTTCGTAAAGGCGAATGCGCGAAAGCTCAATAGCGCCGTTGACGACCGGAAGACCGACCTGTTTGAGTACTTCGGCATCCGGACCGTGTACGACCGCTATTTGCTGAAGAATCCGGAATCGCGCGACGTCATTGAATCGCCCCAATACTTCTTCCTCCGCGTGGCTTGCGGGTTGAGCGTGACCGTGCAAGAGGCAATTGAGTTCTATAAACTCATCTCGGCGCACGACTACATGCCCAGTTCGCCGACCCTGTTCAACTCCGGCACCATGCACCCGCAGATGTCGAGCTGCTACTTGCTCGACTCCCCGGAAGACAATCTGGAGAGCATCTACGAGCGATATAAAGACGTCGCCATGCTCTCAAAGTTCGCCGGGGGCATCGGACTGGCCTACCACCGGATTCGCGCGCGTGGATCGCTCATTAAAGGGACCAACGGGAAGTCGAACGGCATTGTGCCGTGGTTGAAGACGCTCGACAGCTCCGTAAGCGCGGTAAACCAGGGCGGGAAACGGAAGGGTGCCGCGTGCGTCTATCTTGAACCGTGTCATGCGGATATAGAGGAATTCCTCGAGCTTCGCGACAACACCGGCGAAGAGGCTCGCCGGACCTACAATTTGAATCTGGCCAATTGGATTCCTGACCTCTTTATGCGCCGCGTCGATGAAGACGGCGTCTGGTCCCTTTTTGATCCGAAGACGGTTCCGCACTTCACCGATCTCTACGGCCCCGATTTTGATGTCGCCTACATCGCCGCCGAACAGAAGGGATTGTTCGCGCACCAGATCAAGGCGCGCAATCTCTACGCCCGGATGATGAAGACGCTCGCCGAGACCGGTAACGGTTGGATGACCTTCAAAGATCCCTGCAATCTGAAAAACAACCAGACCGGCCAGGATAACAACGTCGTTCACCTGTCGAATTTGTGCACCGAGATCACCGAGATCACCAATCAGGCCGAGACGGCTGTCTGCAATCTGGGTTCGGTGAATCTGGCCCGCTATGTGTCCGACGGGCAGTTCGATTTTGCTAAGCTGGCCTACACGGTTCAGTTGGCGGTGCGATTTCTGGATAGGGTCATCGACATCAATTTCTATCCGACTAACGAATCGGGAACTTCCAATCGGAAATGGCGGCCCGTCGGCCTGGGCATCATGGGCTTGCAGGACGTATTCTTCCAATTGCGCCTGCCCTTCGATTGCGACGAGGCGAAACGGTTATCGCGCCGGATTCAGGAAGAGATTTACTATTCAGCGATGGTGACCACCATCGAGCTGGCCGAGCAGTCCGGGCCGCATTTGGCGTTTGAGAAAACACGGGCGGCTAAGGGTGAGTTCCAGTTCGACCTGTGGGGCGTGACCCCGGAGAATCCGGCGCGCTGGGACGAATTACGGCCGCGCATGATGAAATCCGGCATGAGGAATTCGCTCGTGATCGCCATCGCGCCGACCGCAACCATAGCCTCCATCGTCGGTTCTTATGAGTGTATCGAGCCGCAAATTTCGAATCTGTTCAAGCGCGAAACGCTCTCCGGCGACTTCATTCAGATCAACCGCTATTTGGTGACGGAATTGAAGCAGCTGGGCTTGTGGAGCGAAGATATCCGGAACCGCGTGAAAATGGGCGAAGGCTCGATCCAGAACATCGACGAGATTCCGGACGAAATCAAACAGGTCTATCGAACGGTGTGGGAGGTCCCGATGCGCTCGCTGGTGGACATGGGCGCCGAGCGCGGCCCGTTCATTGACCAGAGCCAATCGCTGAACCTGTTTATCGAAAGCCCGACCATTGGGAAGGTCTCTTCCATGTATATGTACGCCTGGAAGAAGGGCTTGAAGACAACTTACTATTTACGGTCCCGGCCGGCCTCGAAGATCTCGAAGGCGACGGTTCCCATCGCGGCTGTTCCAGTAACGCCGGCGATTGCGTGTTCGCTCGAAAACCCAACCAGTTGTGAAGCCTGCCAGTAACGAACGGAAGACATTCAGATGATCCTCGATCCCGGCTTTAATTTAACCCTTCGCCCGATGAAATACCCGGTCTTCTACGAGATGTACAAGACTGGCATCAAGAACACATGGACCGTCGAAGAAGTGGAGTTCTCCACCGACGTCACCGACCTTCGCCAGAAGATGAATCCGGCGGAGCAACACCTGATCAAGCGCCTCGTCGCCTTCTTTGCCACCGGCGATTCCATTGTCGGCAACAACCTGGTCCTGAACCTCTACAAGCACATCAATTCGCCGGAAGCACGCATGTATCTGTCGCGCCAACTCTATGAAGAGGCCGTGCATGTCCAGTTCTATTTGACCCTGCTCGATACCTACATTCCCGATCCGAACGAGCGCGCGGCGGCCTTCTCCGCCGTCGAGAACATCGAATCCATTAAGCACAAGGCCGACTTCTGCTTCAAATGGATCGACTCCATCAATGACATGGGGAGCATCGAGACGGAGGCGGACATGAAAAATTTCCTGCTCAACGTCATTTGCTTCGCCTGTTGCATTGAAGGCCTGTTCTTTTTCGCCGCCTTTGCCTACGTTTACTTTCTGCGCAGCCGCGGCTTGCTGCAAGGACTCGCCACCGGGACCAACTGGGTTTTCCGCGACGAGAGCGCCCACATCGATTTCGCGCTCGAAGTGATTGCGACCGTGCGCCGCGAGCGTCCGCATTTGTTCGACGCCGAACTGGAAAGCCGCGTTCGCGATATGATCCGCGACGCGGTCGACTGTGAAGCGAAATTCGCCGACGACACGCTTTCCGGCGGCGTCAGCGGTCTGTCGAGCGCATCAATGCGCCAATATCTGGAGTACATTGCCGATCGTCGGCTGGCGGCGCTGAACATGCAGCCCATGTATGGCTCCAAGAACCCGTTTGGCTTCATGGAACTGCAGGATGTCCAGGAGTTGACGAACTTCTTCGAACGCCGTGTGAGCGCTTATCAAACGGCGATTACGGGTGAAGTGAGTTTCGCGGAAGAGTTCTAGACGCGGCGATAGCCTTGGCGGCGTCAACCGCCAAGGCCGCCGCGTGTTTCGACTCATTGGGAAGTCCGTCGAGCAGTGCCTCCACTTGCCCGGCGGTACTAGCGCCCAACTCGGCGAGCGTCTTGCCAATCGCCCATTCTGAAAGCGCCGCCCCAGCGGCGATGGCCGCCGTGCACCCTTTCGCCTGAAACGCGGTCTCAACAACGCGGCCATCTTCAACCAGGACGCTGAGGCGGAGGATGTCGCCGCAGATCGGGTTCATGACCTCCACCTGCAAAGCGGGAGGGACTAGGACTCCCACGTACTTCGGTTCGCGAAAGTACTGGAGTAGGGTGGCGCTATACATGCGATAATTCCAGAATTGTATCCTTTCCAATAATTGTACTTCTCCTCTGATGCGTCTCGATCCGAAGACCGTATATGCGCCCGGGATCGGCCCGGTTTGGCTGAACTCGCCGCCCCTGTCGTTACGACAGTTGCGCGGGCGCGTTGTGCTCGTCGATTTATGGGATTTTCGGCACTTGCATGGAGGGCGCGCTTGAAACGGCAGGAACTCCGCGTAGTGGCGGGAGTCATCGAGCACGAAGGGAAAATCCTCGTCGGCCAGCGGCGCGCGGGCGACCGTTTTCAATTCAAATGGGAGTTTCCAGGCGGAAAGGTAGAGCCGGACGAGGATCCGAAGGAAGCGCTGGCCCGCGAGTTGCGGGAGGAGTTGGGAATTGAGGCGGTGATCGGCGAAGAGATCGCCCGCTATGAGCATCACTATCCG
Source organism: Candidatus Sulfopaludibacter sp. SbA3 (assembly GCA_945900935.1). Lineage (GTDB taxonomy): Bacteria > Acidobacteriota > Terriglobia > Bryobacterales > Bryobacteraceae. The sequence goes on from CAMDKT010000340.1 coordinate 5,450, forward strand.
GGGAAGACAGCGATTTTGCTGATGTTCTATCGCGTCTCCGCCTTCGCGGGCGAACCGGCCAACCATGTGTTTGAGAGCATCCGGTGGGAAGAACGGCAAAAGTTGCCGGAGTATGATTTTCTGGATGGAGACGTAGACTTTGTGCGGCGGCTGGCGCGGGGATTGTACAACGCGGCGGCAGGAGGATAGTTAGAATGTGGCGGTTACTTTTCGCGGTGGCGTTGTTTGGCGAGACCGGCTTTTTGGACCGGGCGGTTACGGTGGCGGGCGAGAAGCATTTGTACCAGGTCTACGTGCCGCGGGATTACTCGGCGGACCGCGCTTGGCCGGTGATTCTGTTTTTGCACGGCGCGGGGGAATCGGGCACGAATGGGATTACGCAGTCGTTGAGCGGACTGCCGGCGGCGATTCGGAAGTATCCGGAGCGGTTTCCCGCGATTGTAGTGATGCCACAGTCGTCGCCAACGCGGCAGTGGATCGAAGGCGTCGAGCAGAATAGCGCCCTCGCGGCGTTGGACGCGGCTTTGAAGGAGTTTCGCGTTGATACGGACCGCGTGTATTTGACGGGGCTTTCCAAGGGCGGGTACGGAACTTGGCATTTGGCGGCGAGGGAGCCGGGGCGGTTCGCGGCAATCGCGCCGATTTGCGGCGGGATTGTATTCTCGAAGCGATTGTTGGACCGGCTAGGCAAAGTGGAAGCGGACTTTCCGTCGAACGCGGATTTGGCGAAGAAGATCGGGGCGGGGATGCCCGTGTGGGCGTTCCACGGGGGGGCGGACGCGACGGTGCCGCCGGAGGCCTCGCGATCCGCTGTGGAAGCGCTGCGGGGTCTTGGCAGCGGCGTTAAATACACGGAGTATAAGCTCGACTTTATCCAATTTCGGGAGGGCGTCAAGGGGAGTGGTGACGCTGAGCAAATGCACGAACGGAAGTTAGGCTAAGCAAAAGAAGCTGAACAAATAACCGAAGGCAAGTTAGGCTAAAACAGACTTTTCACGGAATGTTTTATGCTTAGGGTAGCCGGAAGAACAAGCTGGACATTTGACGCGGGTTAGGATACCGTATGGTGGATGAACAGCTCCACAATTCGGACACCGGTAGAACGGCGCTGGCTGAAAGTTCTCGGAACACTCAATG
>CAMDKT010000341.1 GCA_945900935.1 Candidatus Sulfopaludibacter sp. SbA3
GTCGAGACCGATCTTCTCAAGGCTTACACTAATTGTTCTGGTGGACCCATCCAACAAACTATACCCAGCGGCGGCGAAAATGTCCAGCAGATAATTTGAACTTCAGCAAAATACCGCTCTGCTACACAAAGTAAGCGGCATTGCCCATCGCCGCCTGCTCTATTCCTTTGAACGCGTCGCCGCCCATCATTCCGCCCGCGGCCCCGTTGCCGCCCGGCATGGCGCTCGATAGCTCCGCCACCGGGATCGAAGTGACGGCCCATATGTCATTCGACTTACTCATGCTCTGTACCTTTGAGTAAGTGGATGCGGTTAGAGCCGAAGCCGCTCCCGCGCGCCGCTGCAACGCCGCCCGCACAACTTCTCTCGGACCCGCCAGCGCCAGCGTTCCGTCGATAATCGCGAAGCCCATGTCTTCTTTGGCGTTCGCTTTCGTGTAGAAGTCGACCCCGCCCAGATTCTCCGCCGCCGCAATACCGGCGACCTTCAGGAATCCATTAATGCGCCCCGTGTCAAACACACCGCGAACAAGGATCAGCGCCGACGGGTTTTTCGTGTTCGCATCCGGCGTCGCAATGATCACTTCCCGCAGATCGCGCCGCGGATCGAATCCCGTCATCTCCGCGAACTTGGCGAACTCGCCGTGCTTCGTGTCCAATTGCTCCATCAGCTTTCGACCGAGGAACGAGTCGCGGGCGCGTTCGACATCCATCCCCGCCACCATCCGCGCCTCCGGCATCACCAGATTGAGTAGTGCCGAATCGGCGGCGAAAACGGACGAGACGGATAATATAAGGGGCAGCAGTGTGGATTGCAAGCGCATGATTTGTTTGAACTCCTTCGTCTCCAGAAACGCTCCAAATTGCGAAAGTGTTCCAAACATTTGTACGTAATCTTCAGTCGCGAGGGATCGGAACCTGTTCCGTAATTTCAATTCCGTATCCCTCTAACCCTAAAACCTTGCGCGGATTGTTGGTCAACAGCCGGATCCGGCGCAGCCCGAGATCGGCCAATATCTGCGAACCAATGCCGGCTTCGTGCATCACTTGGGTGCCATCGGCGGTGGCAATCACCTGTGGCCCGCGCGTCCGCGGCAGGATCGAAACCGAACCGTCAGGCTGCTCCACATAGCGCATTCCATCCGAGTTCTGGTGCAGATAAACCAAAACACCCGTTCCCTCCCGCGCGATCGCCGCCATCGACCGTTCCATCAATTCCGCTCCGTCGTGATCAATCGAGCCAAACAGATTCCCATACGCGCAATGGGCGTGCATGCGCACCAAAACGTTTTCCGCCTTCGAAATATCCCCCATCACCATCGCTGTGTGGATCAGAGGCTGAATCGGCGAGAAATACGTAATGAGTTGAAATTCTCCGTGCCGGGTCCGAATCCGGCCTTCCCCCTTGCGCTGCAGGAACCGTTCATTCCGCAGCCGGTAACGAATCAACTGCGCCACCGAGATCATCCGAATGCCGTGACGTTCCGCGAATTCTCTCAACTCCGGGACGCGCGCCATCGTCCCGTCCTCGTTCATGATCTCGCAGATCACCCCGCCCGGTCCCAATTCCGCCAGCCGCGCCAGATCGACCGCCGCCTCCGTCTGTCCGGCGCGCACCAGCACGCCTCCCACTTTGGCCCGCAGCGGAAACATATGCCCCGGCCGGGCCAAATCCGACGGTTTGGCATCGGGGCGCATTGCCACCTGGATGGTCAATGCCCGGTCCGCCGCCGAGATGCCGGTTGTGACGCCAACCGCGGCGTCTACCGATTCCGTAAATGCCGTCCCAAAGCGCGAGGTGTTGTTCGGCGACATCAACTGCAAATTCAATGCATCGCACTTTTCCGAACTCATCGCCAGGCAAATCAATCCGCGCCCATGTACCGCCATGAAGTTGATAATCTCCGGCGTGACCTTTTCGGCGGCAATCGTCAGGTCGCCCTCGTTCTCACGGTCTTCGTCGTCGACAACGACCAGCATCTTGCCGTTGCGAAAATCGGCGATTGCCTCCTCGATGCACGAGAAGGGCGAAGCGGGGAATGGCATTCGGCTATTCCTTACGCCCCATTTGCCTACTCGTAGCGCCGACGTTGGCGCACAGACTCATATCGTCGAAATGGGCTGCCACTTCCGTTGTTCCTCAACTTCAGGGTACCGCGAGCCGTTACTCGGTGTTGATCGAAGTCGGATACGTGTGAGAAATCTGATCCTGCCACGTCAGACCCTCTTCGTCCACCAACGCCCAGAGTAGCCCCAGACCAGCCGCTAACACGCTCACAAACCCGCCAAGGACGCGCATATGAAGTTGCGCCTCGCTCGGCCGCCGCCCATTGAAATCAACCAACTGGAGCTCTGCGGCTCGCATGCCAGGCGTCTCGCCTCGCGCCGCCAGATAAACACTGTGATAAAGCAATCCAATCAGTACCATACCCGCCAGAACGACCACGATCATTGGATATTCAATCGCCGATGCCAAATCCTCGCAGCCCCAATAGAGGATTCCCAGAAAGGTCATCACCAACAAGGCGATGAGTCCCAGATCGTACAGTGCCGCAAGCATCCTGTGGCTCACCGATGCCACCGGGTCTTCGCAGAAAATGCGCGCGTCCACAGATGTCGCCAGTTTTTTCGTCTGCGGTGTGGCCATCGGCACAAATTCGAGGATTCCATGCTGCGGCAGGTACGATGCCGTCGTCCCCAGCCGGGATTTATTTCCCCCGGTAGACTGTTTCCTTGCTGGCCGACGCTCCGGCGCGGTTCCATCAATCAAAATTACCTTTCCGGTATTTCGCAACGCGAACAGAGATTGCTGCAGCGAAGTCACATATCGCGGAATTCGGCCATGGCCTGTCCCGGTTTTCGTAAGAGTTTCGACGGCCAACCCCTCCGGCCGCTCCATTACTGCCACCGCCACCGGTACTGCCCTCGCCAGCGGCGATTCGCGCCGTGACGGTTGCAACGCCAATGCGCCATAGCTGTGATGTGCAGATTCGACCTGACGGTCGTTTAACCGCGCCGCACATTTCAGGCAGCGATGTTCGTCTTGGTCATTCCAGTGAGCGCAGCGGGAACAAATCATGTGGTTGCCTCAGTTTCGAAGTCCGTGCTAGCGTTGCAGGGTTGAGTAAAACATCCAACAGTTCCGGTGGGAAACCCTTGGTTCGTCACCAGGTACAGGACCAATTGGCTAGTCCCTATACCCTTAGATACCTTACCACTATTTTTTTATTGTTCAATGATTTGTGCCTTAGACATACGGAGACGTTTCATACGCCCCTATCTTCTTTATCGGGTGGTGTCCTGGTTTTCTTTATAGTACTGGCCGGGGTACTCCCGGCTCAGATTGTTCCGGTGCCACCTGTCCCACAGGTAAAATCTGTTCCCGCCACCACGCGCCCTGGTGCCCCGGCTGCCGATGAAATCGTCACATCCGCTGTGCTCCGCCAGGAAATGGAGGGGCCGATTCGTAAACTTCGCGTGGCCGCGCGCCTGGAGACCGTCGAAATGCTCCTGACCGCTGACGAAATCGATTATAATGAGCAGACCGGCGAGGCCGATGCTCGGGGCAATGTGACCTTTGAGAACTTCCAAAACGGCGAAAAACTAACCGCTTCCCGCATGGAGTATAACTTAAAGGAAGAGTCTGGAAGATTCTATGAAGTAAAGGGTTCCGCGCCAGCAAAAGTCGACTTCCGTCCTGGACTACTGATGAGCGGCAACCCGTTTATCTTCCAAGGCCGTTGGGCGCAGAAGAGCAGGAATCGCTACATCCTTTATGACGGCTTCGTGACCAACTGCAAGATCCCCAAACCGTGGTGGCGGCTCACTGGGCCGAAGTTCGACATCATCCCGGGCGACCGGGCACTGGCCTACAAGTCTTACTTTAAGGTTCGACGCGTACCTGTTCTATACACACCAGTTTTCTATAAGTCGCTGGAGGAAGAACCGCGCCGCAGCGGCTTCCTCACGCCGAACGCCGGACGCAGCACTCGTCTGGGTACGATTATCGGCGGCGGCTATTTCTGGGCCATCAACCGGAGTTACGACGCGATGTACCGGGGCCGCCTATTTACCGCTCGCGGGACGTCCCATGAGATTGATTTCCGTGGCAAGCCCCGAGCCGGAACAGAGTTCGGGTTTTCGTTGTACGGTGTCAGGGACCGGGGACGGCTCCAGGATGACGGGACCAGATTCAAAGAGGGCGGTTACCAATACAAGATCTCCGCGAAGTCCGAAATCGGCCGCGGCTGGGAAGGCTTTGCGAACATAAACTATTTGTCTTCCTTTCTTTTCCGGCAAGCCTTCACGCAAAGCTTTAATGAGGCGATCTTCTCCGAAGTGAACTCGATCGGCTATGTTTCCAAGTCCTGGTCATCGTATTCCTTCCACGGCGTGATCTCCCGCCACCAGCTTTTCCAGGGCAGCCGGGAGGTCGATCAGATCGTTATTCGCAAGCTTCCGAGTTTCGAGTTTTTCGCACGGGACCGCCAAATCAGCAAAAAGGTATTGCCGATCTGGTTTTCGATGGAATCGAGCGCTGGATTCTTCCGGCGACGGCAATTGTTGTTTGAAACAAGATCCTTCACGGAGCGATTGGACGCTGCGCCCAGGCTTTCAACAGCCATTGGTTTCAAAGGTTTCCGGATACTTCCTTCGATAACACTTCATGGGACAGCCTACGGTTCGCGCCGCGATGCCGAGACGTTTCAGGTTTCCGGTCAAAACCTGGCTCGCTTCGCGTCAGACATTCAGTTTGACATTGTAACTCCAACATTAGAAAAGGTGTTCGACGCGCCAAAATGGATAGGCGGCAAATTGAAGCACGTTATCGAACCGCGGCTGGCGTTTCGCCGCGTTGACGGCGTCAAGCGGTTCCGGGAGACGCTCCGATTGGACGAAATTGACATCTTAAACAGCACTTCTGAAGGCGAAATCGCGCTTATAAACCGCATTTTTGCCAAGCGCGGCGACAAAATTGAAGAAATTTTGACATGGCAAGTCTGGCAGCGCCGCTACTTTGACCCCACTTTTGGCGGCGCCGTAGTCGCCGACCAGCGCAATGTTTTCGCGTCCACGATTGGCCTGACAGGGTACGCGTTCTTCAACGGACCGCGCAATTACTCGCCGATTGTTTCGGCACTTCGGCTGAAACCGCTTCCCAGCACGGCGGTGGAATGGCGGACCGACTACGACCCGCTGTTCCCGCGCGTATCCAATTCGTCGGTGACGGCCGATTTCCGCCTCAAAGAAAAGTACAGCGGCGCAGTCGGGCATAATCAGGTTCGCGGGGCGCCTGGCCTCTCCCCAAATGCGAACCAACTGTTGGCTCGCGTCGGCTATGGCGTCGAAGGTAAGCCAGGGTGGCGGGCGGGGTTCAATGCCGTTTACGACTACCGCATTAATGTTTTGCAATTTGCCACTACGGAAGTCAGCTACAACTCCGATTGCTGCGGGCTATCCTTCCAGCACCGGCGTTTCAGTTTCGGCACTCGCAACGAGAACCAGTATCTGGTATCGTTCTCGGTGGCGAACATCGGCAGCTTCGGAACGCTTCGGAAGCAGGAGCGGATGTTCTAAGATCAGGAGATGCATATGCTTACGCGGAGAGAATTTGCCGGTTTATTGGGTGCTGGAACTTTGGCGGCGAAGGCTGCCGGGGGAAAGTTCCGGGTCTACGTTGGGACCTATACCAGGGGAGACAGCAAGGGAATTTACAGCTTCGTGCTCGATACGGCGGCCGGGACATTGACGCCGGAGGGCTTGGCGGGCGAGACGGAGAATCCATCGTTCGTCGCCATTCACCCATCGGGAAGCTATCTGTATTCGTGCGGTGAGTTGGATAAATTCAAGGGCGAGGCGAGTGGCTCGCTGACGGCATTCAAGATTGACGCGGCGACCGGCAAGCTGGAAAAACTGAACGAGGTCGCGGCTGGCGGCACGTCGACGTGCCATGTGAACATCAGCCGGAACGGACGTTTCGCGGTGCTCGCCAATTACGGAACGGGCAGTTGCGCGGCGTTCGCGATTGGGGCTGACGGCAAACTCGGGGAGCGGACGGCGTACCATCAGCACGCGGGAACCAGCGTGGATCCCGGCCGGCAGAAGGGGCCGCACGCCCATTCCGTCAATTTCGATAAGCAGAACACACACGTGATCGTCGCCGACCTCGGCTTGGACCAGGTGAAGGTCTACAAGTTCAACGCAGCCACCGGAGCGATGACCCCGAACGAGCCGGCCTTTACCAAGGTCAAGCCGGGCAACGGTCCGCGCCACTTCAGTTTTCATCCGTCGGGGAAATTTGCGTACGTCATTAATGAGATGGCGTGTTCCGTGACGGCGTTTAACTGGGACGCCAAAAAGGGGACGCTGACCGAGATTGAAACAGTGACGACGCTGCCCGAACCGGTGAAGCGCGGCTTCTCGACGGCCGAAGTGGTCGCCCATCCGAATGGGCGGTTTGTCTACGGGTCCAATCGCGGGCATAACACGATCGCGGTATTTCAAGTGAACGCGGCGACGGGCAAGCTCACGACAGTCGAACACAAATCGACGCAGGGCGAAGTGCCGCGCAATTTCG
>CAMDKT010000342.1 GCA_945900935.1 Candidatus Sulfopaludibacter sp. SbA3
TGCAGAGACTTGGCGACACCCGCCGTAGTCAGGATGTAAATATGATCGCCGTGCACAACGGGCGCGGATCGTCCGCCTAATGCCACCTTCCAGGCGAGGTTCTCACCGGATGGCGACCAGGAGGCGGGCAGGTTCTTCTCGGGCGAACGGCCATCGCGGTTCGGCCCGCGCCAGTCGACCCAATCGGCCAGGAGAGGCGTTGCAATAATAAGTAGGGAACAAATCTGTTTGCTGATCGTTGAGTAGAGAAGAGGCCGCATGAAACTAATCCTAATTATAGTTCTGATGAGCATGGCACTGGTAGCCGCCGATGCCGACGAAGACTTGCAAGTCGCCGCCAGGCGCGGCCAACTCGCCGATGTGAAGAAGCTGCTGGAAGCCGGCGCCCCCCTCGAAGGCAAGAACCAATATGGCGCGACTGCGCTCTACCTGGCGGTATTTAATGGGCATACGGAAGTGGCGCTGCTACTGCTGGAGAAGGGAGCGAATCCGAACGTCACGGATACATTTTATAAGTCGTCGATTCTGGACAGCGCGTTACAGAAACAGCGAGCGGAAATCGTAAAAGCGTTGATTGGCAAAGGCGTGGCGGTGAGTTCGCGGCAATTGAACATGGTGGTGGGCGGCGGCGGAATTCCGACGCTGCATGCCGCATTGACGGCATTTTTTAAGCCAGAGGATCTAACCGCCGCGCTCAAGGCCGCTATCGACGCGAAAAAAGCGGAAGCGGCGGCCATCCTGCGCAAGGCCGGAGCGGCGGAGCCGAAACTGGTCGCCGTCGCCGCTGAGGCGCTGGCCGGTTACGCAGGCGAGTACGTCTCCGCGGCCATCCCGCTCCCGATACGGGTCGTGGCCGAGGCAGGCGTGCTGAAAGCGCAAGCCGAGGGCCAGCCACAATTTACATTGAGCACTGACAGCGCCACCGAATTCAGTTACGCGATGGCCGGCGTCAAGATGGTGTTCGACGGCAAAGGCGGCTTCACGATGCACCAGGGAGGCCAGCAGTTTCCCTTCGTGAAGAAGGGCAGCGCGGGCGCGCCGGTCATCCGAAAAGTTCCGGAGACGGTATTGGCCGGTTATGCCGGCATCTACGTGACCGATCAGATGCCGATGGAGATAAGTGTGAGTGGACAGGAAGGGCAAATTAGAATCCATCCAACGGGCCAGGCGCAAGTCACGCTGCGATCCGACAGCGACACGGAGTTCAGTTTTGGGCCCGGCAATCTTCGCGTGGTCTTCGACAGCAAAGGCGGTTTCACATTGCACCAGGGCGGCCAGCAGATTCCTTTCGTGAAGAAGGGCAGCGCGGGCGCTCCGGTGGCTCGAAGGGTTCCGGAGACGGTTCTGGCGGGTTATGCCGGAACGTACGCCTCCTCTCAGATGCCGCTGGAAATCACCGTTAGCGGCCAGGAGGGGAATCTGCACATCCAAGCGACGGGCCAGCCCAAACTTCCGCTGCGGTCCGAAAGCGACACCGAATTTGGTTTCGCGCCCGCCAATGTCCGGGTCGTCTTCAGCGGCACGGAAGGCTTTACGCTCCATCAGGGCGGCCAGGAATTCGAGTTCAAAAAGAAGGCCGGTGGAAAATGAAGTTGCTGCTTTTATTCATCACCGCGACCGCGATTTGGAGCGCCGAATCCTGGCCCCAGTTTCGCGGCGTAAACGCCTCCGGCGTCAGCACATCCACCGAAGCCCCGCTCCGCTGGAACGGCGAGAAGGGCGAGAACATCCTCTGGAAGACGGCGATTCCAGGGCTGGGACTTTCATCGCCGGTGCTTTACGGCGACCGCATTTACGTTACTTCGGCGATTTCAGCCGACGCCTCCGCCAAGGTCAAACACGGGCTTTATGGCAGCACCGAGTCCCACGCCGACACCAGCAAACACCAATGGAAAGTCTACGCGCTGGACCGCAAAACAGGGAAGATCGCCTGGGAACAAACGGCCGTCGAAGGCGCGCCTAAAACCAAGCGGCACCCGAAAGCCACGCAAGCCAATTGCACGCCCGCCACCGATGGAACCTACGTCGTCGCCTACTTCGGCAGCGAAGGGCTCTACACCTATTCGGTGGACGGCAAGTTGCTCTGGAAGAAGGATCTCGGCATCGTCAACGCCGGCTGGTTCTTCGAGCCCGATTACGAATGGGGCACGGCCAGTTCCCCCATCCTCTACAACGGCAGCGTCATCGTACAAGTGGACCGCCAGAAAGACAGCTTCATCGCCGCTTATCGATTGAAGGATGGCGTCGAAGTTTGGCGCACCGCGCGCGCCGAAATTTCCACATGGGGAACGCCCACCATCGTCGAAAGCAAATCCGGCGTGGAACTGGTCACCAACGGCACGAAGGCTATCCGCGGCTACGATCCGAAGACGGGGAAAGAGTTGTGGTCTGTCGGGCCCAATTCAGAAATCACCGTGACAACGCCGATCTTCGCCAACGATCTGATCTTCGTCAGCAACTCCTATCCGCCGATGCAAAAAACATACGCCATAAAGCCCGGTGCCTCCGGCGATCTTTCGAAAGAAACCGCCGCCATCGTCTGGTCAAAACCGCGCGGCGTCTACATGCCGACGCCGCTAGCGTATCAGGATCAGCTCTACATCATTCAGAACAACGGCATTCTCAACACCTTCGGCGCGAAGACCGGCGACAACGTGTACCAGCAGCGCGTAGCCACCGGCGGGGCCTACTCCGCTTCCCCGATCGCCGCCGCCGGGCGCGTTTATCTTACAACCGAGGACGGTGAGATCCACGTCATTAAGGCCGGCACCACGTTTGAACTGCTGGCGACGAACCCCATGGGGGAAGTTCTTATGGCGACACCGGCGCTGGCCGACGGCGTTCTCTACGTTCGCGGTATGCAGCACCTGTTCGCCGTCGCTGAGAAAAAACAACTTCTATTCGGGCTGATAGAAGCCTTTAATTTTGTTGCCCTCGTCACGGTTTGGCGCTTTCAAGTGCCGAACCGTTTCCCACGGAAGCGCGATCAGCTCCGAAGCGCTGCGATAGGCGTCCGGATAAATCTCAATCTCCACGAGACCGGTAGCGGTTTCGATCTTCTCTTTCATTTCCGGCGAAACGACAATCAGTAGCTTGATCGCATTGTCGGCCAGCTTGTGCATCTCGAAGCTCAGATACGGATTCTTCGTAAAGAGCCCGCAATCCAACGTCTGCGGGGCATACGTGAAGCCGTAGATGCCGCCGCGGGCGTACTTCAAAATGTCGCCCTCGTCGGCGCCTTGCACCAGTTGGACGCCATGCCGGAGACGAAATGTCTCACGCGCCGCCGCGACCTTCGCGATCACCGCCTCAGAGACAGGGCCGGGCGCGGGAGTGATATTGACCATGCATTCATTATCGCAATTTGAGCGGCCGGACCGATACAATACACGAATGCGATTCGAATTGGTTTTCATATTGCTCGCCGGCGCGACGTTTGCGCAGGATTACGACTTGCTGTTACGCGGCGGCCGCGTGATCGACCCGCGAAACAACCGCGACGGCCGCTTTGATGTCGCGATTCGCGCCGGACTCATTGCCGCTGTTGAGCCTTCCATTGACCCTTCGCGGGCCAAAAAAACCGTCGACGCCACGGGCCTGCTGGTAACCCCGGGCCTCATTGATCTGCATGTGCACGTCTTCTTCACCGGCGGCAATCCCGGCGCCTGGGCGGGCGACAACAGCGTGCAGCCCGACGCCTTCAGCTTTCGCACCGGTGTCACCACCATGGTCGACGCCGGCTCCAGCGGCTGGCGGAACTTCGAACTGTTTCGCTCGACCGTAATCGACCGCGCCCATACCCGCGTGTTTGCCATGGTGAACATCGCCGGTTTCGGCATGATCAGCGACGGCACCGAGCAGGACGACTTCAGCGCGGACGCCGTTGCGAAGCTGGCGGCCAAGCACAAGGACGTAATCGTCGGCGTCAAATCCGCCCACTATCAAAAGCCGGACTGGGACAGTGTGGCCGAAGCCGTGGCCGCAGGGACGAAGGCCAACATTCCGGTGATGGTGGACTTCGGCTACTTCCTTCCGCAACGGCCTTATTACAAGCTGGTCAACGAGCATCTGCGCCCCGGCGATATCTCCACCCACATGTTCCGCGGACCGGTACCGTACGTCAACGAAAAAGGCGAACTCTATCCGTATCTGCTCCAAGCGCGCAAGCGCGGCGTGCGTTTCGATGTCGGCCACGGCGGCGGCAGCTTCGTACTGCGCAACGCGGCCGGGGCGCTGAAGAACGGCTTTTATCCGGACACCATTTCATCCGATCTGCACACCGGCAGCATGAACGGCGCATTCATGGATCTGCCGGCGTTAATGTCGAAACTGATGGCTTTGGGACTGCCGCTTCGGGAAGCCATTCGCGCCACGACTTCGACGCCGGCGGAAGTCATCAAGCACCCGGAGCTTGGGACGTTGAGCGTTGGCGCCATTGCCGACGTCGCGCTGCTTCGGGTGATGGAAGGCGAGTTCGGATACTGGGACAACAATTCCGGCAAGGTGATGGGCAAGCAGCGTCTATTTTGCGAAATGACGTTGAAGGGCGGGGCCGTTGTCTGGGACTGGAATGGACGGCTGGGGGTTGAGTTCAAGACGCTTGGACCCACGTATGGAATCCGTCCCGGCATCGATCAGATCCTCCCGCCCAAATAGCACCGCGAAGTTTTGGCCCATTCACGGAGATCGGAATAATGCCGGGCAGTGCGGCTACATAAACAGCTCGACGGGCACGCGAAGGAGTTCGGCGAGCTGCTTGGCCTGCGCTTTACTAATGCCGCGCTTGCCGTTCAGGATTTCCGATGCACGGCTCTTGGGGAGTACGGACCAGAGGTCGCTCGGTTTCATGTTCTTCTCTTGGAGCAGATATGCCAGCATCTTGTGCGGTTCCGCCTTCGGAAGCGGGTGTGCCCGGTTTTCGTATTCGTCGATCAGAATGCCAAGCAGTTCCAGAAGCCGTCCCTCCTCCTCGGACATCTCATCTTCTGATTTGTCCATGAGGGCCGCAGCCGCGCCGAGCAGGCGATGGTATTCGGCCTCGGTTCGGATCGCGACGGGCAGAGTCACATCGAGGAGCTTTCGATATTGACGTTCATCGAGTAACGTGGCGCTCATAGTTTCCATTTCCCCTTATCGTATTCGGGATGCGTGAAGATGTGACGGATGTAGATGATCTGCCATCGGTACTTGATCACCGAGACGAGACGATACTTGTTTCCGCTGATGTTGAACACCGTGAAAGTTCCCACGGCATCGGCGTGCGGAAAATCGGCACGGGCGTCCGCCAAATGTCTCCATGCGGCTCGCTTGGTTATGCTGTGCCAATGCAGTAGCGGTTCCAATGCGCCGGAGTGTGTCCTGCTGAATTCCGTGATCGCAAGCTTACTGATGATCCTCACCGCCTAAAGGTTACCAAAACGGTAACTCGCGACGCAAAAGCGTAAGGCGAGCAGGCTTTCCACTCGGCGGCGAACGAAAGCAAGCATTGGAAGGCATGGTTTCGTCTTTACTTTGCGTCCTGCCGACTTTCCCTCTCGGGGATTTGTGTGCGTGCCGCACCACCAGGGCTTTCGAGGTTGCCGCGTACTCCGCTCCTCACGAAATCTCAGGTTGGGATCTCTCTAATCAAATAGCCATCAAATAGGCCTCGCCACACATAAACCTAATAACTACCATCACTTACGAATCCAATAAAGGGCCGGCGCTTCCACGATTCGGGTTCCCGATCAAATAGCCCGTCGTCCTTCCTCATCCCCAAAACGGCACATACTTTGAGAGCTTCCGTGACGTACTCTCCGGGTCGTGAGGCTTCACCAGCCCGGCCGCTACCGTGTCGGCGATGAAGCGCGAAGCTGCCGCGGCGTTCTTCTCCGCCAATCCAAACCGTTGCCGCAGGCTGGCGTTCGTCATATAGTCGTTCGATACAAACCGCAGGCACGCATGTTGATAGCAGGCTCTGATGCGATCCTGCTTATCCATCGTCGTAAGCTTCCGCGGTGCATAGAGGATCGCGATGGTGTGATTCTCGGTCACCCTGAACTCCGGCGGCGGCGATTGAAAGAGTTCGACCTCGGAAATTACCTTGTCGATGCCCGTGCCCCGCTCTTCGCAGATGTTCAACCGTCGCATCAACCTTGCCAGGTCCTCATTTCGGGAGACCGGCGGCTCATCAATGAATCTCAACGTGTCGATCAGCGGCTTTCCAGGATTACTGATCTCGATCCGGTCCTCGAAGATCTCCACCATCGGACCCGTCCCGCGGATCGTAAAATCCTGGTGGATGAGCGCATTCGCGACCAGTTCACGAACAGCGAGTTCCGGGAAAAGCCGGACGTCCCGTCGCAGAGCGCGGCCGATCTCTTCGCTCCGGGGTAGTTGCTCATTCACGTAATCAAGCAGCCTTTGAAACCCAGCCGCGTATCCCTGAGTGGTTTCGTGTTCGTGTTTGGTGACGACGCGGTTCGAGCCTTTGTAAACGATCACACGCACGGTCTTGCGGCCAAGCCCTGCGAAATCCGGCAGATTCTTGGCGAACAGGATCGCCCCCAGATTGG
>CAMDKT010000343.1 GCA_945900935.1 Candidatus Sulfopaludibacter sp. SbA3
GCACCCGCCCATCCACCAGCCAATACTTCCGCGCATTCTCATCCCCGCGCAGCTTCCCAGCCGTCCCCGCCCAGTCTTCCTGAATAATCTCCGTCACCGGAAACCCGTTCCGCGCATAATAAATCGCCGGCTGGAACAGCTCCGCCCACGCCAGCTTCCCAAACTTCTTATGCATCTGCCACCAGCCGTCCACCGCCCCCGGAACCGTCGCCGTATGAATCCCCGTCGACGGAATTCCGTACAACCCCTTTGCCTTATAAGCCTCCAGCGTCTGTCCCTTCCCAGCCCATCCGCTTCCATTGATCCCGCTCAAACTCCCTGTTTTCGCCTCATAATGAATCGCAAACAGATCCCCGCCAATCCCGCACATCATCGGCTCCACCACCGACAACACCGCGTTCGCCGCAATCGCCGCGTCCACCGCCGATCCCCCTCTCGCCAATATCTGCGCCCCCGCCTGCGACGCCAGCGTCTGGCTCGTCGCCGCAATTCCCCTCGTGGAAATCACCATCGAACGCGCCTGCCATCTTTCCTGCGCCAACAGGGGAAACCAAATTACAATCAGTAGGAAGAGTTTCGGTATCAATTTTGTGTCCGTGCCGTGATATCGTACCAACTGAACAGACCTGAATTGCAAAAACTTCACGCCTTAAAGGAAACATACTCATGAAAATCATCACACTCACGCTCGTCGCACTCGCCGCCGCCGGCCTCGCCCTGCCCCAGGACGGCGCTAAAAAAGCCGCCTCCGGTCCGCTGAATCCCGCCATGACCCCCATCGGCGATCCCACCTACAAAAAGGCCATGGGAACGATCGGAACCAAAGGCGACGCCTGGACCCAAACCACCGTCGCCGCCGGCGTCGATAGCAAACCCCGCACCGGCACAGTCACCACCGTCACCGGTGAAATCGTCGAATTCTCCTGCTATCTCCAACTCGGCAAACACGGCGAAAAACATCGCGCCTGCGGCCAGAAATGCATCAATACCGGCCAGCCCGTCGGCATCCTCACCGCCGACGGCTCGCTCTACATGTTGATGGAAGAAGAACATGATCCCCGCCGTGACGGAGCCACCAGCGACTTCCGCAAAGCCGCCGCCGAACACACCGCCCACATCATGGAAGTCTCCGGCACTCTCGCCAGCCTCGGCGGATATCGCGCCATCTACGTCCAGGGTTTCGTCAAAAAATAGCTTTAGGAAATCAAAATGCGCAACAGCGTTTGGTTACGAACGGCGGCCCTCGCCGCCGTTCCTTTTCTCCTCCAGGCTCAACCCAAAGCCGCCGCCTTCACCGTTCCTCGCGGCTTGCCGCCCATTTTCTGGCCGAAAGACAATCCCTACTCGCCCGCGAAAGCGGAGCTCGGCCGCTTGCTCTATTTCGAAAAGCGCATCTCCGCCGATGGCGTTCTCTCCTGCGCCTCCTGCCACCACCCGTCAAAAGGCTTCACCGACCAGTCGGCCGTCTCCACTGGCGTCAAAGGGCAGAAGGGCGGCGTCAGCGCGCCCACCGTCATCAACCGCGCCTACGGCATGATGCAGTTCTGGGATGGCCGCGCCGCTTCTCTGGAAGCCCAGGCCATTGGCCCCATGGCTAACCCAATCGAAATGGGTAACACCCATCCCGTCGTCGTCGAAACGCTCAGAAAAATCCCCGGCTACAGAACCCGTTTCAAAGCGGTCTTCGGCACGGACGATTTCAATCTCGATCACGTCGCCATGGCCATCGCCACTTTCGAAAGAACCGTCCTCAGCGGCAACGCTCCCTACGACAAATACAAACTCGGCAACAAAGCCGCCATGAACGCCTCCCAAATTCGCGGCATGGACGTTTTCTTCAACAAAGCCAAATGCGACCAATGCCACGAAGGCGCAAGCTTCACTCTCAACGCCTTCCATAATCTGGGCATCGGCCAGGACAAAGCCGACCCCCATCCCGGCCGCTTCGCCATCTCCAGGAAAGCCGAAGATCTCGGTGCCTTCAAAACTCCCACTCTCCGGGAAATCGAACATACTTTCCCCTACATGCACGACGGCAGCTTGAAGACGCTCGAAGCAGTCGTGGACTTCTACGACAAGGGCGGCATTCCCAACAAAAACCTGGACGAACGCATCAAAAAGCTCAACCTCACGGCGCAGGACAAAACCGATCTGGTGGCCTTCATGAAAGCGCTCAACGGCACCGGCTGGCAACAGCTTACCGAACCGAAGGAATTCCCACAGTAATGGAACGTAAAACCTTCTTGCGCGGCGCCCTCGCGGCTGCCGCGCTTCCCTTTTCAGGCTGCAACAAAACCGGCAAACGCCGCATCGCCGTCGTCCCCAAGGGCCGCGCCCATCTCTTCTGGCAGTCCGTTCACGCCGGCGCCGTCAAAGCCGCTCGCGAGACCAACGTCGAGATCGTCTGGAACGGCCCTGCCACCGAAACCGATTACAACGGCCAAATCCAGATCGTCGACGCCATGATCAACCAGCGCGTCAACGCCATCTGCCTCGCCCCCATCGACAAAAAAGTCATGGTCTCCGTCGTCGAACGCGCCGGCAAGGAAAATATCCCCGTTGTCATTTTCGATTCCGGCATCGACACCGAAAACTACGTCTCCCTGGTAGCCACCGACAACTACGCCGCCGGCCAACTCGCCGCCGCCCGCATGGCCGAAATCCTCGCTGGCAAAGGGAAGGTCATCGTCGTCGCCGTCCAACCCGGCGGCGCTTCCACCATGGCCCGCGAACAGGGCTTTGAAGACGCCATCAAAAAATTCCCCGCCATCCAAATCGTCGACAAACGCTACGGCATGGCCGACTTTGCCAAATCCCTGCAAGTCGCCGAAAACATGCTGTCCGCATTCCCCGACGCCGACGGCCTTTTCGCCTCCAACGAATCCAGCGCCGTCGGTGCCGCCCAAGCTCTAAAAGGCCGCAAAAACACCACCGTGAAAATGGTTGGCTTCGACTGGAGCCCTACGCTCCTTACCGATCTCCGCGAAGGCCGCATTGACTCCCTCGTCGCCCAGGACCCATTTAACATGGGCTTCCAATCGGTGATGGCCGCCGTCAACAAACTCGACGCCAAACCCGTCGCAAAGAACCAACCCCTCCCGCCCCGCCTCATCACCAGGGCCAATATCGATTCACCCGAAGTCAAAGCCCAGCTCGAGCCGGATCTTAAAAAGTACCTCGACTAGTGCTTCGACGACGCCCGTGATGGCAAATGTCGCCTCTTCGAGC
Organism: Candidatus Sulfopaludibacter sp. SbA3; assembly: GCA_945900935.1. GTDB lineage: Bacteria > Acidobacteriota > Terriglobia > Bryobacterales > Bryobacteraceae. The sequence goes on from CAMDKT010000343.1 coordinate 3,229, forward strand.
GTTGCAAGCCACGTTACCGCGTCGGCTGAGCCACGGAGGTATTCAATGAGTACGTCCGTGTCGATCAGTATCATTCGCCGAAACGCTTCCAGCCATTGATGCGGAGCTTGGCTGCAAATTCCGAGCTATCCCGAATGTCGTTTCGCTCGCGCCACATGCCGAAAAGCTCGGAGTGGGCAAGGCTGCCCAAGGTCGCCTGGGCCGCCGGTTCAGGCGATGTAGTGACCTGCAAAACGATGCGCGACAGGCGCTCTCCAGAGTGCCTGCCCTCAGTTGATCGAGTGGCGCTCGAGGCCCGTCCCTCTCGAGAAGGTGACGGCAGCGCCCGCCTGTTGATGCGGCCGCGGGTGTCCGGCGTCAACTATTTCTTCTCCTCGCCGGCGACCGGCGCATCCGCTTCCACAACCGCGGCGATTCCGCATTCGCCGCGACGCCTACCGCTGACGAGCACATCGGCGGCGTTCCAGATGGGTGATCGGCGACAAATGGGTGAGGAGAATGTCGTTCGCTCCGCCAAAATCGGCGTCCAGGAACGCGACGTATTCAGCCGCGCGGACCGCCGGACGGTGACGTCGCTCGGCGAACTCCGCAAAGTGTAAGCCGCGCCGAAGCCCGGCGACCCCATGGCATTCCCAGGCATGATTCCCATCCTTGGCGGCTCAAACCGCAAGTCGGCCGACGCCGCTTACCAAATCTTCTGCGCCGCCGGCATCCTGCCCTGGAAGGAATACCCAACTATGAGCCGTAAACCCCAGCGGAAAGTGCTTTCCGTTTGCTTGGCCCACCGCTGCTACACGAGGACGGCAAACAAATTGCGAACTTCTTTTGCCGGCAAGTTCCCACCCGGGCAAATAGATGTAGTATCTTATTGTCAGCGGAATTACGTGTAAGAAATATTTATACCAGTCACTCAACTGACGGCGGAAGAGATGCTCATGCCCTATACACAAGACACGCGAAGGCTCAATTTACAGACGCCCCTTGGCGAAAACGTTCTACTGATCCGCTCCATTGGTGGCAGTGAAGCCATTTCCCAGCTCTACAACTATCAGATCGAGGCGATGGCCGAACTCTCAGCCACTGTCGATTTCAGCAAGTTGCTCGGGCAAACGGTCGTCGTAGCCGTCGCGCTTAGCCAGGGAGCCGATCGCTACATCCATGGAATCGTCCACCGCATCTCTCGCGGTGAAAGCAGTACCTCCGCCACCGCCTACCGGCTGGAAATCGGCCCCCCCATCTGGCCCCTCACCAAACGCGTCCAGAGCCGCATCTTCCAACAGCTTTCCGTCCCCGATATCCTCAAGAAAGTCCTCGTCGGCATCGAGTGTCAGTATCAGATCGTCGGCACCTTCGAGCCGCGCGAATACTGTGTCCAATACCGCGAATCGGATTTCCAGTTCTTCTCCCGTCTCTGTGAGGAAGAGGGCATATTCTATTTTTTCCGCCACGAAGAAACAGGCTGCAAACTAGTCCTCGCCAACACGTCGCAGTCGCACCCCACGCTGCCCCATTTGCCGAGCATTCGCTACCACCCGCAATCGAATGTGGATACCGAAGTCATTTTCGCTTGGGAAAAAGTCCAGTCGCTCCGTAGCGGCAAGGTCACGCTTTGGGATCACCATCCCCAGCTACCCGGCAAGAATCTGGAAGCGTCGCAAACCGTCCAGCCTTCCGTCAGCGTCGGGAGCCAGACGCATAAACTCAACGTCGCCTGCGCCGATCTCGAACAGTATCATTTCCCTGGCGGATATGCCGAACGGTTCGACGGAATCGGCAAATCCGGCGGCGAACAGCCCAGCGCTCTCCAGAAGATTTTCCAGGATAATCTGCGGACTGTCGGCATTCGGATGCAACAGGAAACGGTCCAGGCACTCGTCCTCACTGGCCACACAGACCTTCCCAACATGATGCCCGGCCACCGCTTCAGCCTCGCCGAGCATCCAACCGACAACGGTGTCTACGTTATCACCGAATCGAGCCTGTTTATTCCACAAGCGGGAGCTTATGCGTCCGGTAACGGCGACGAGAACGTCTCCACCCAAGTCAGCTTCGCCTGCATTCCCTTGGAACTCCCCTATCGCCCCCCGCAATTCACGGCGAAGCCGACCATCTCCGGTTCTCAAACGGCCTACGTCGTCGGTCCGGCCGGCGAAGAAATTTTCGTCGATAAATTCGGTCGCGTCAAAGTGTCATTTCACTGGGACCGAGACTCAAAGGCCGATGAGAGCAGTTCGTGTTGGATCCGCGTCGGCCAGGGCGTCGCCGGAAAACAATGGGGTACACTCTGGATCCCGCGCATCGGACAGGAAGTCATCGTCAGTTTCATCGAAGGAGATCCTGACCGCCCCATCATCACCGGTGCCGTCTATAACCCTGACTGCATGCCGCCCTATACGCTTCCCGCTAACAAAACGCGTAGCAGCATTAAGACCAACAGTTCCGTCGGTGGCGGCGGATTCAACGAGATCCGCTTCGAGGACAAGAAGGGTAACGAGCAGATCTTCATGCACGCGGAAAAGGACCTCGATCTCCGGGTGAAAAATGACTACATGCAAGCCGTCCTCAACAATCGGAATCTCATCGTGGTGAAGGACCATCTGGAAGAGGTGAGAGGTGACCGGCACGTCACCCTCAAAGCTGACCGCGCCACCGAAATTACGGGGAGCGACTCGCTGAAAATCGGCGCCGATCAGGACGTCAAGATCACAACCAAATACGCGGTCGATTCCGGCCAGGAAATCCACTTCAAGGCCGGAATGAAAATGATTCTCGAGGCCGGGACTCAACTCAGCCTCAAGGTCGGCGGCAACTTCATCAACATTGGTCCCTCGGGCGTGTCCATCAAGGGCACGATGGTGAACATCAACTCCGGCGGCTCCGCCGGTTCCGGATCCGGTGCGTCCCCCGATAAGCCCAAAGTCCCCAAGGAAGCCGCCAACGACAAGGCGGGCCAGAGTACTGTGCCCGCAGCGCGTTCCTACCAACCGCCGGGCCCCCAGGCGATGGTATTCCGGCGTGCCGCCTTTGCGGGCTCCCCCTTCTGCGACATATGACCAGACTGAATCAACCGCCGGTTCGGCGGCTAAATGAAGACTCATGAAAACTGCGACTCAACTCGAAGAAATCTTGTTCGACGATCCGGCGCTGACCACCTACGCCCTATTGGACGGAGCCTCCATTCCGGATTTGTTAGAGTACCTGGACAGCCTGCAGCCCGAGTACGTCTGCCTCTACCGAGGCGAACTCAAGGCAGGCATAGAGGAAGTGGCACCGTACTTGGTCCAGCTTGAGGAGGGGCACGCATTCACGCGATGGCTGCTGG
>CAMDKT010000344.1 GCA_945900935.1 Candidatus Sulfopaludibacter sp. SbA3
GCGGCCGGCCGGGGCCGGTGCTGGTAGACATTACGAAAGATGTGTTCCAGGGCAACGCGCATTACACGCCGGTGACGTCGATTCATTTGCCTGGATACAAGGTCTATACGGAAGGCCACACGGGGCAAATCCGGCGCGCGGCGCAGATGATGCTGGAAGCCGAGCGGCCGATGATTTATGCCGGCGGCGGCATTGTGTTGTCGAACTCCAGCCCGGAATTGCGCGAGTTGGTGGAGTTAGTGGACGCGCCCACGGTTTGCACGTTGATGGGGCTGGGATCGTTGGGCTCCGAGCATCCGAATTTCATCAGTCTGCCCGGTATGCATGGCAGTTACGCGGCCAACATGGGCATGTATAACGCAGACTTGCTCATCGCGTTGGGAGTGCGTTTTGACGACCGCGTGACGGGCCGGTTGAATGCATTCGCGCCGCACGCGAAGATCATCCACGTCGACATTGACCCGGCGGAAATCGGCAAGATCCGGAATGCGGAACTGCCAATTGTGGGCGATCTGAAGCGTGTGCTTCCGAAGCTCAGCGCTGTGTTGAAGGAACTGAAGCCGGGAGCCGGCGAGAGGGCCGGGCTGAAGGCCTGGTGGAAGCAGATACGCGAGTGGAAAGAAGAGCATCCGCTACAGCCGGTTGTGTCCGATACCGAGATCAAACCGCAGCATTTGATGCAGGAAATTGACCGGTTGACGAAGGGCAAGGCGATTGTCTGCAGTGACGTGGGTCAGCACCAGATGTGGGCGGCGCAGTTGATTCGTTTCCATGAACCGCGGCTGTGGATCAACTCCGGCGGATTGGGTTCGATGGGCTTTGGGCTGCCGGCGGCGCTCGGCGCGCAAGTGGCGAATCCGAATCAGCTCGTCGTCGCCATCTGCGGCGACGGCGGCTTCCAAATGTCGATTCCGGAACTGGCGACGCTGTTCAACTTTGGACTGCCGGTGAAGGTGATCGTGATGAATAACGGCTACCTGGGCATGGTTCGCCAGTGGCAGGAGTTGTTCTACGCGAATCGTTTGTCGCAAGTAACGCTCGATGGCTTCCCTGACCCGGTGCAGTTGGCAGGCGCTTATGGCTTCAAAGGCCGCACGGTGGAACGGCCGTCGGAATTGGCCGAAGCGTTACAGACGGCGTTCGCCGATCCGGGGCCGTATCTGCTCAACGTCCGCGTCACTCCGACGGAGAACGTCTACCCGATGGTTCCCGCCGGCGGAGCGATTAATGAAATGGTGCTCGGGCCGCCGCAACCGGTCGCGATCAATAGTTGAAACGAGGATTTTCTATGTTGCAAGTTATAACACTTTTGGTGGAAAACAAGACCGGGGCGCTGATGCGCGTCACCGGACTACTGACCGCGCGCGGCTATAACATTGATAGCTTGACAGTAGCCCGGACGCTCGACCCGGAACTTTCGCGAATGACAATCGCCGTGGCCATTGAACCGCACCAGCGCCGGCAGTTGATTAAGCACATGAATAAGCTGATCAACGTCCTGCAGGCGACGGATCTGACTGACTCGCCAGCCGTCATCCGCGAGTTAGTGCTGATGCGCGTGCGAGCCCCGCAGGAAGCGCGGACCGGTATTTTGAAGGAAGCCGAAATTTTCGGCGCCCGCGTAGTCGATTCGACCGTGGAAGGCTTCGCCCTGGAAGCCACCGGCGACATTGAAAAGCTCGACGAATTTATCGATATCATGCGCAGCTATGGCGAGATTGAAGTTACTCGCGGCGGCGTTGTGGCAGTCTCACTGGAATCCAAGAAACTCCGCCTTTCGCCTCCCGTGCCCCGCGGTACTGAGGAAGCAAAGTCGGAAGAGAAAAGCGGAGTTATTTAATGTTGAATCGTTACTACGAAAAAGACGGCGATCCGAGCCTTTTGAAGGACCGCGTTTTCGCCATTATCGGCTACGGAAGCCAAGGCCATGCCCACGCGCTGAATCTGCGCGATTCCGGCGCCGATGTGATTGTCGGCCTGTATCCTGGGTCCAAGAGCTGGGCGAAAGCGGAGGCCGCCGGCCTGCGCGTGATGACGGCCGCTGAAGCGACCAAGGCTGCCGATACCATCATGATTCTGGTCAGCGATCACATACAGCCGGACCTATATGTGAATGACATTGCCCCCAATCTCTCGGCCGGCAAGACACTCATGTTCGCGCATGGATTCTCGATCCATTTCGGCTATGTGAAGCCCCCCGCCGATGTCGATATCAGCATGATTGCGCCGAAATCCCCCGGCCATCGCGTCCGCGAGCTGTTTGTGGAAAATGTTGGCGTTCCGGGCCTCGTTGCGGTGCATCAGGACGCTTCCGGCAAGGCGTTGCAGAACGCGTTGGCGTACGCTTTGGGCATCGGCTGCCTGCGCGCGGGTGTGATTGAAACCACGTTCAAGGAAGAAGCGGAAACGGATCTCTTCGGCGAGCAGACGGTCCTATGCGGCGGCACCGCCGAACTGATCAAGGCCGGCTTCGAAACGCTGGTGGAAGCCGGTTATGCGCCGGAAATGGCCTATTTCGAGTGCCTGCACGAGCTGAAGCTGATCGTCGATCTCATTTATGAGGGCGGCTTGAACTACATGCGCTACTCAGTTTCCGACACCGCCGAATACGGCGATTACGTCACCGGGCCTCGCATCATCACGCCGGAAACCAAGCTGGCAATGAAGCAGATTCTGAAGGAAATCCAGGAAGGCAAATTCGCCGAAACCTGGATGAACGAGAATCGCAACGGCCGGAAGAGCTTCCTGGCCACGCGCGAAGCCAACCAGACTCACCAGATCGAAACGGTGGGGAAAGAACTTCGGGCGATGATGCCTTTCCTCAAAAAGAAAAAGGAAGCCGGCGTACCGGAAGCATAAACAGCTCCGGGCCAGCCAACACCATGCACATCTATACCTTTGACACGACTCTCCGCGACGGAACGCAAGGCGAAGCCGTTTCGTTCTCCGTCGAGGACAAGCTGATTATTAGTCAGAAATTGGATGATCTTGGGATTGACTACATTGAGGGCGGCTGGCCCGGATCCAATCCGAAAGACAAAGAATTCTTCGCGCGGGCGAAAGACGAACTGCGGCTGAAACACGCCAAGTTAACGGCTTTCGGCTCGACGCATTTCGCGCGGAATACAGTGGATACGGACCCGAACGTGCGTGAGTTGCTGGGAGCGGAAACGCCTGTGATCAGCATCTTCGGCAAGTCGTGGGACTTCCACGTAACGCGGGCTTTAGGTATCACACTTGAAGAGAATTTGAAGATCATCGCGAACACCGTTGGCTACTTGAAGCAGCATGGCCGCGAAGTGGTTTACGACGCCGAACATTTCTTCGACGGCTATAACGCCAACCCCGAATACGCACTGCAAACGCTGCAGGCCGCGCACGACGCCGGTGCCGATGTGCTGTGCCTTTGCGACACCAATGGCGGGGCGATTACTTCGCGTCTCACCGAAGCCGTCACCGTGGTGCGAGCGCGGTTTGCCGGCGTGATCGGCATTCATCCGCATAACGATTCCGATGTGGCGGTGGCGAACGCCTTGGCTGCCATCGAGGCCGGTTGCACCCATGTGCAGGGCTGCATGAATGGCTATGGCGAACGCTGCGGCAATGCGAATCTGGCCTCGATCATCGCTAACCTCGAATTGAAGCTGGGACACACGACGATTGGCCGTAAGAAACTCGCCAGCCTGACGCCAGTGACGCGATTCATCGCCGAACTGGCGAATTTGCAGGTTCCCAACGGCCAGCCGTATGTCGGCCAGAGCGCCTTTGCCCATAAGGGCGGCGTGCATGTCAGCGCGGTGTTGAAGGACCCGGCTACGTATGAACATGTGCGGCCGGAGACGGTCGGCAATCGCCAGCGCGTGCTGGTCAGCGATCTCTCCGGACGCAGCAATATTTTTTACAAGCTGAAGGAACACGGGCTGGAAGAGAAGCTGAACGAAGAGTCGCGGAAGACGCTGCTGGAAAAGATCAAACAGATGGAGTTCGAGGGCTATGAACTCGAAGCGGCCGAAGGCACGTTTGAGTTAATGGTCCGCGAGGTTTTGAACCCTGGCAAGGACTTCTTTCAGTTAGTGAGTTTTGACGTGACAACGAAGATGGGCCGCAGCGGCGGTTCGCTGACGATGGCCACGCTTTCGCTGCAAGCCGCCGATGGACTGCATACGGAAACCGCCGTCGGCAACGGCCCGGTGAATGCGCTGGACCTGTGTCTGCGCGAGTGCCTCGTCGGCAGCTATCCCGCCATTCGCAACGTGAAGCTGACGGATTATAAAGTGCGCGTGATTGACTCGAAAAAAGGCACGGCGGCGAAGGTGCGCGTGTTGATTGAGTGGAGCGATCACAAGCGTTCCTGGGCGACGGTCGGCGTGTCGGATAACGTGATCGAGGCGAGCTGGAAGGCGCTGGTGGACGCGATTCGCCTGGAGTTAATGCGGCTCGCCGATAGCGATGACGCCATTGAAAAGGCCGTCGAGGATTACTGCTGGGGCGTTTAGAGACTGGCCCCCTCGGCGCCTAACAATATGCGCCGGATGAGCTTGATCGGAATCGCGCCCTGCTTCACAAAATCGGCATGGAACCGGCCCAGGTTGAACGCAGTCCCCTTCGCTTTCCTGTAATCTTCGCGGAGTTTATAGACCTGCAACTTGCCGAGCGTGTAATAGAGATACGTCGGGTTATAAGCACCGCGGCGCGCTTCTTCATAGGCGTTGGCCGGCTCCTGAAAGCCATTCTCAACGAACACCTTAGCGCCATCGGGCACTGTCATCCCCTGCGTGTGCAGCTTTATGCCGACGACGTAACGGCAGTCGCGCAGAAGCGCCTCCGATAACTGCGCCAGTTTCAATTTCGGATCCCTATTGCCGAAACCCTCTTCCACCATCATCTGTTCCGCGTAGTGCGCCCACCCTTCGGCGTTGCTGCTGCTCGAATACAGCTTGCGCGTTTTCGTTGGGAACTGATTGGCAAAAATGAACTGCGTGAAATGGCCGGGGAACACTTCATGCACCGTGATAATATCCATCACCGGCTTGTTGTAAAGCCGCAAATGTTCCTCCTTGTGTTTCGCGTCCCATTCCTTCTCCGGCGGCGTGACGTAATAAAAAGCCTCGGTGGCCTTCGTCTCATACGCGCCCGGCGTGTCCATGGACGCGAAACTCCCCGAACGCGCGTAGGGCGGCGTTTCTTCTACCTTTGGGAAAAGCTCGTTGGGCAGATCGATGATTTTCTTGTCGACCAGAAACTGCCGAATGCCCGCAAGCGTCCGGCGCGTGGCGGGAATCAGATCGGCTTCTGTCGGATGGTCATTCGAAATATCGGCCATCACTTGCGCCGGCGTTTTCTTCGGGCTAATCAGCCGCGCCGTTTCAACAAACGCTTTGTAATCCTTCGCCAAATTCGCTTCGCCGATGGCGAGCAGCCGATCAAGCGATGTGTCCACCATCTCTTCGTATTTCAACTTCTTAGCAAAAAGCTCCGCGCCGATGGCAAAACTGCCTTTCGACCGCGGTAATAGATCCGCCTTCAGCCACTTCGCCGCGTCTTCCATGGCCGCAATAGCCTCCGCATTTGCCTTCCCAAACCATCCCAACAATCGCGGATCGCCACCCGCCGCATCCTTGGCCCACACCGCCACCGATTCCTTGTAAAATCCCACGGAACCCGATGCCATACGGATCGCCAGATCGGTAAACTCCCGCGGCGGATTCGAAACATTGGCCTTCATCGACGCCACCATCTTCGGCACCTCCACGAGGCGGCTGACAACGGCCTCCAGACGCTTCCCCTTCGGCGCGAAATCCCGCTTCATCAACCCATCAATCGCGCCCCCAGGAGTTCCCACATACATCATCGGATTCCGCTTCCAACTCTGTACTTCTTGCGTCTCCAAAAGCTCGGCGCGAATCGCGGCGCGGATGATCTCGCCGTCGAGAACTTCACCGGCCGTCATGCCCCGCAATCGCTGCAATCGGTCCAGCGTCCGCGCCAACTCCGCCTCGCGCGCCTGAATGGCCGCAGCCGAATAGTCTTCCAGCATCGCATCGTAGTCATGCACGCCGGCGCCGGTGGCGATCGACGGATTGGCCTGTAACCACAGTTTCCAATATTCTTCTTCAACACCCAGGAACGAATCCGGCTGTTGTGGCCCGCAGGCCAGAAGCAGCAACGGCAAAATCAAAACTACACAACGCATTCCAACAGGATCGCATTTACAATAGAAGTCGTCCAAGCCAAACTAGTCGGGCGGGCGACAGTTTGTACTAGAATGAAGGCAGATGTTGAGTGAAGCCCAACAGAAGCGCGTGTGGGATGGGATGCTCGGTGAGGAGATTCGCGCCGACTACTTCGCTGAGCTCGCGGGAATCTATTTATGGCGCCAGCGAGCGGCAACCTGGACAACATTGTTCCTGGCGTCCAGCTCCGTAGCCACACTGCTTGCGGACCGGGTCCCGCCTGAATGGAGACTGGGATTCGCAATCGCGACAACAGCAGTTAGCCTCTATTCAATAGTGATGCAAAATCAGAAACTATCGGTGGATGCCGCTGACC
>CAMDKT010000345.1 GCA_945900935.1 Candidatus Sulfopaludibacter sp. SbA3
AGGAGCTGTTGAAGATCGTGACGCGGACCGTCTTTTTTTCGGGCGGAGCTTCGCTGGCCATTGGCTTGTGCCGCTAATTGCCGCTGAGCAGATCCATTTGGCCGAGCAGCTTTTCGATGCGGGCCTTTACCTGGTTGCGCTCGATCTGAAGGACTTCCAGTTCCTTTTCCGCCTTACCGGCGTTCACTTTTAAGACGGCGAGGGCCTCGTCGGCGTCATTGCGAGCGGCTGTGGCGAGGCTCACTTTGGACTCGGCTCCGGCGAGCCGTTCCCTCAATCCAGCATTCTCTTCTTTGAGCTTACCTACAAGCTGAACGGCCCGGAGGATGCGATCCTCCAGGCCTGATAGTGTATCGGTATCCTCTAACTGCAGGTCCATACGGTTTCCTCTTTATGCAGCGGCTGAGTTACTACGCGAGAGCGGCCTTGGCCTTGTCGACTAGGGCGGTGAAACCAGCAGCATCGCGGGTGGCGATGTCGGACAACATCTTGCGGTTAATTGTGATCTCCGCCTTCTTGAGCCCGTTCATGAAACGGGAGTAGGACAGTCCGTTGGCGCGGGTCCCAGCGTTGATGCGGCAGATCCACAGGGAACGGAAATCGCGCTTTTTGAGCTTACGGCCTTTGTAGCCATAGGCGAGCGATTTTTCGACTGCTTCCTGCGCATAGCGGTGCAGTTTCGATTTGGCCAGGAAGAAGCCTTTGGCAAGCGCCAGGACTTTCTTCCGATTATTGGTACGTTTAGTACCTCTTTTTACGCGGGGCACGTTTTTCTCCTTGAGTAATTAAAAGCCTTTGGGGGCTTGGGGCCGGTGATACGGGCACGTGCCGCGCGCCACGTTCACACGGCGGGTTTTTCCTAGTAGGGCAACATCCGCTTGATTTCGGGCGAATTGGTCGGATCCATGATGGCGGACGCGGCCAGACGGCGTTTGCGGGACGAGCTCTTGGAGGTCAAGATGTGGCGGGCAAAAGCGTGGCTGCGCTTGATTTTGCCCGTACCCGTCTTTTTGAAGCGCTTCGATGCGCCCTTGTGGGTTTTCAGCTTTGGCATTTGGATAGTTTCTGGAAAGCGTGCGTGGGAACGCACTGCCCGTTAGTATAGCAGGTTCGAGGTTGACGGCTCCGGCGATGGGAACGACGATGAATTACACTTAGAAACGACGATGAACTGGCAGCGATTTGCGGGTGTGCTGGGCGGGATGGCGATCGGGTTGGGGATTTTCACCTTTACCTACGCGCGAGGCGGTTCGTACATGACTAACGATCCGGCGGCGTGCGCGAACTGCCATATTATGCAGTCCCAGTACGCGGGCTGGATGAAGGCCAGCCACAGGCGGGCGGCGGTCTGCAACGATTGCCACGCGCCGCATGACGTCTTTGGGAAATACACGACGAAGGCGTTGAACGGGTTCTTTCATTCGTGGGCGTTTACGACGGGCTGGTTTCCGGAAAATATCCGGATAACGGCGCGGAACCGGCGGATTACGGAGGAAGCGTGTCTGCATTGCCACGCGGATATTACTTCGTCGATCCGGGCTATACAAGGGCACCAGGCGAGCGAATCCTGTTTGGCGTGCCACCGCGAAGTTGGACATCATTAGGAGACGGGACAAATGGGAAAATCGATCTGGTTGTGGGTGGGGTTGACGGCGCTGGGAGCGGCGGTGGGGGCGGGACTGTTGGTCAACATTTTTGAGCGCAAGCAAGAGGCGAAGAGTCCGTTTTTCCGCGTGGCTGAGTTGACGGAGGACACCGGCGATCCCGAGGTATGGGGGCGCAATTTTCCGCAGCATTACGCGGATTATCTCCTGACCGCGGACCAGACGCGGACGCGGTATGGCGGGAGTGAGGCACTGTCCCATTCGCCTACGAAGGGGGATCCGCGCGGCGTGGTGTCGCAAAGTAAGTTGGAAGAAGATCCGCGGTTGAAAAAGTTATGGGCGGGGTATGCGTTCTCGGTGGATTTTCGGGAGGAACGCGGACATGCCTATATGCTGGTTGACCAGAAGCACACTGAACGTGTTTTGAATTTCAAGCAGCCGGGAACGTGTTTGAACTGCCACGCATCGCTGGCTGTGGCATTCCGGAAACTGGGCAATGGAGATTTGACGGCCGGGTTCGAGAAGATCAACCAGATGACTTATGCGGACGCCTCGAAGCATGCGTCGCATCCGGTGTCGTGCATCGATTGCCACAATCCATCGACGCTGAAATTGCGCATTACGCGGCCCGCGTTTATGGAGGGGATGAAGGTTTTGAAGGCCTCGCAGGGTGTGGCGAATTACGATGTGAACACGATGGCCACGCCGCAGGAAATGCGGAGCTATGTTTGCGGGCAATGCCATGTGGAGTACTACTTCAAGGGCACGGAGAAGCGGTTGACGTTCCCGTGGCACAAGGGGCTGAAGGTGGACAATATTCTGGCCTATTACGACGAAGTGGGCTATAAGGACTTTGATCACAAGGTGAGCGGCGCGCCGGTTTTAAAGGCGCAGCATCCGGAGTTCGAGATGTACAACCAAGGCATTCACGCCAAGTCCGGCGTTTCGTGCGCGGACTGCCACATGCCGTATAAGCGCGTCGGCGCAATGAAGATCAGCGACCACCATGTGCAGAGCCCGATGTTGAATGTAGACCGCGCTTGCCTGGGCTGCCATCACTTTAGTGAACAGGAGATGAAAGACCGTGTGGAGACGATTCAAGCGCGCTTCTTTGAGCTGCGGAACACGGCGATGGACGCGTTGATGGAGTTGATTGACGACACGGCCGCGGCGCGGAAAGCCGGGGCGACGGACGCTGCTTTGAAGACCGTATGGGCGCATCAGCGGCGGGCGCAGTTCTTCCTGGATTTCGCGGAGGCGGAGAATTCGACCGGGTTCCACGCGCCGCAGGAGTCGATGCGGATTCTGGGGCAGTCGGTGGATAGTTCGCGGAAGGGCCAAGTGGCGTTACGGAGCCGGAAGTAGGTAGAAGCGCTTGACGATGTCCATGGCGGGTTTGCGCCAAGGGGTCATGGAATTGTCGTCGGGACCGCCGTATCCATTGGTGCCAACCTTCCACCAATAGACGCCGCGGAACCAGGGCTTATGGTAGACCGCATTCAGCAGTGCTTCGTAGCTGCGGGCCTGCTCGGCGAGGTCGAGCGGCTTGGCGGTTTGGTCTTCCCAGGGTTCGCGATGGGAATTTTGATGGGCGCCGAAACCGGCTTCGGTGAAGAGGACGGGTTTGTTGAATTGTTTTTGGACGGCTTCGATTTTTGTTACTAACGTCGAGGCTTTGTACTGGTCGTCGAGGGGGTAGTAGTTATCGATGCCGATGTAGTCGAGGGCGTCCCAGAAGCGGATGGATTCGAACTCTTCGCCGTGGTTGGCGGCGTAGACAATGGGGCCTTTGTATATTTTCCGGACCCGGGCGATGATGTCGCGCCATTCGTTTTCATTGGGGGTGAGGCCGCGCAGCTCGGTGCCGATGCAGAAGATGTCAGCGTGGATACGCGCGGCGAATTGTGCGTGGTGCTCGATGAAGGGTTTGTATTCGGCGAGCCATTTCCGTGCCTCTTCATCGGGGATGGGCGCGCGGCATTGCAACCGCCAGACGTGGGGTTTGAGCATGACGCGCATTCCTTGCGCGTGGGCGCTGGCGGTGAGGATTTCCATGCCGTCTTCGCTTTCCCAGCTTTTGTCACGGGCGGGGATGCGGATCTTCACCTCGCCGCGAGGGGAGAAGCCGAAGGGGACTAAGGCGATGGCGTTGACGCCAAACTGTGGGAGTTGGGCGAGCATGTTGCGGGCTTCGGGGTCACTGTAGGAAATGCGTTCGGCGGTGAAGCTGACGCCTTTGTGCAAGTAGTCGAACTGGTAGGGGGCGGCGGGCGACACTTCGCTGGGCTTCATCCAGTGGCAGCTTGTGAGGCTGAGGAAGAGTAACTGCGCCGTCCAGAAGGCCGCGAACGCCCAGCCGGTGAGGGCCGTCATTTACTTTCTATGAACCGCTTCGGCGTAGAGGAGGTCGCCGCTGAAGCCGTCGTAATACTGGATCACCAAGTGCGGACGCGGGTAGGCGACCCAGCGCTCCTTGCCCTGCGCGTCCGGGTTGGGATAGACGTTGTTGATCTGGGCGATCGCGTAAATCGGCAGATGACGGAGCTTGCCGGGGACGTCGTTCAGGATGAAAGACGACCAGCGAATATCGCATTCACGGCCGCGGGAATCGAATTTCCCGTTGATAGGGCGGCTGCCTTCGCTGACCAGCGGATGGTTCTGCGAGTTGTGCGGACCGGCGGCGAATTCCCAGACGGTGTCGGTGACTTTAACGGCCCAGCTATTGTGCAGATCGCCGGTCATGACGATGACGGGGCGCTTCAACGAATCCCAGAACTGGATGAGATCTTCGCGTTCCCAGGTGAAGGCGGTCCAGGCGTCGTCCTTGCCGGCGATGGGATCGGTGGAGCCGGGTGAGCCGATGTGAGGAATCATCAGATTCACGCTGGAGGCGATGAAGAAGAAGTCGGCGTCGCTCGCGACCATCGACGCTTTCAACCAGTCGTGCTGCTTCTTGCCGAGCATGTAGAGCCCTTGCTTGCCGGGGTTCTTCATGTCATGCATGTCGCGGAGGCCGCGTGTATCGAGCAGGTAGACTTCGGCGTTGCCGCAGCGGACTTTTGAGTAATTGTGACGGCCGATGGAGTAAGCACATGCGCCGGGTTGCGGGGCGTTAGGCGTAATGCGAATACGGTTTTTATCGAGGATTTGGACGATGCCGTAGACACCGGCGTTGGGATTACCGGGTCCGGCGGCGGCACGGCGGCCGGGCGGGATTCCGGCCATTTGGCCGCCCCAGTGGATGTGCAAATTTGCGATTTCGGTTTTGTCGAGCGCGGAGAAGTCGGCTTGCGGATCGGTGAGAATATCGGCTTGGACGGTGGCCTCGCCGAAGTGCAGTTTTTGCTTTGTCGCCACGGGCGTCGAGCCGGCAATGTAGTCGTACCAGGCGTGCAACGAAATATCGCGGAAGACCGCTTCGCGCGAGCGCACGCCGGGGGAGCCGGTGCCGTAGACATCGTTGAGAATTTCGTGATCGTCAGTCGTGAAATAACCGGGGACGTTGCGGTGCCATTCGGCGAGCGGTTTACCGCGATCCAGATAGAGTTTGTAGTTTTCCCAGACGCCGGTAATTGACGGGGCGATCTTGACGATGCGCGGGGTTTCCGCTTCGGTGATGCCGACCTGTTTGCGCCATTCGGCGGCCGGATATTCGCGTTGTTCTTCGTAGAGCCAATCGCCATTCATGACGCTGAAGAGAACCTTCGGCGCATGTTGGCGATTCATGACTTTGTAGGCCGGCAATGCAAGGTCCGTCGATTGGTTGGAGCAGGAGCCGAAAGCGAAAGAGAAGTTGAACAGGCCGCGCGGGTTAGTGTCTTTGTGTTGAAAATCGGTGGCCGAGGGATGGGTTTTAAAGGTGCCCTTGGGGCCGCCGCCATCGAGCTGATAGTGATAGCGGGTGTTGGATTTCAGGCCGGTCAGGTGGATCCACGCTGTGTTGTCGTGGCTGGGGGTGGTGGCGACAGCGGGCGAAGTTTGGTCCAGAGTATCGGGGCTGGAGCCGTAGCGTACTCTCAAGGACCCGGCGCGCGCGGTGCGGCCCCAAACCCAAATGTCATTGGGGCCGACGCTGCCGAGAAGAGGGCCGTGCGTGACGCTGGCGGCGCTGCCGGGCTGGGCGGCGGCGGCGGCGGGCGCGGCGAGCAGGACAGTCTGGGCGAGTTGGCGGCGATTCAGTTTCATCGCAGCTATTACAACAGCCTCGAAGCGTCTTTGGCAAAATATGTGAGGATTATTTGCGCGCCGGCCCGTTTGATCCCGGTCAGCGATTCCATCATGGCGCGTTCCAGATCGATCCAACCGTTAGCGGCGGCGGCGTGGATCATGGAGAACTCGCCGCTGACTTGGTAGGCGGCGATGGGGACGTCGAAGTTCTCGTACGCGGCCTTGATGATATCGAGGTAGGGCATAGCGGGTTTGACCATGAGCATGTCTGCGCCCTCTTCGATATCGAGAGCCATTTCCTTGATGGCTTCGCGCGTGTTGGCGGGGTCCATTTGGTAACTGCGGCGATCACCGAATTGCGGCGCGCTTTCGGCGGCTTCGCGGAAGGGGCCGTAGAAGGCGCTGGCGTATTTGGCGGCGTAGCTAAGGATGGGGATGTGGTCGAAACCGGCGTCGTCGAGCGCGGCGCGAATGGCACCGACGCGGCCGTCCATCATGTCGCTGGGGGCGACGATATCGGCACCGGCGCGGGCGTGGCTCACGGCCGCCTGGGCCAGCCAATTCAGGGTGATGTCGTTGTCGACATCGTCGTCGATAACCTTGCCGCAGTGGCCGTGGCTGGTGTATTCGCAGTTACAGACGTCGGTGACTATGAGCAGGCCGGGCACTTCCTGCTTCAAAGCGCCGCAGGCTTTTTGCACGATGCCTTCGTCGTCATAGGCACCGGTGGCGTTTTCGTCCTTGTGTTTGGGAATGCCGAAAAGGATGACGCCG
>CAMDKT010000346.1 GCA_945900935.1 Candidatus Sulfopaludibacter sp. SbA3
AGGAAACTAGGTTTGGAATCGCAGGCCACATAGATATCGGGCCAGCCGTCGTTGTCGAAGTCGCCGGCGGTGGCCGTCATCGGATACCCGCCGCGCGAGGCGGCCGCGATGCCCGATTTCGCGCTGGCATCGCTGAACGTTCCGTCGCCGTTGTTGCGAAATAGCCGGCAGTACCCGGTCGGCAAACCGCGCGGGCCGCAATTCACCGGAACCCCTTTCCAATTGCAATCCGGGTTGGTGCCGGGCTTGGGCAGTTTTTCGAGAGTTGTATCCAGATACGTGGCGACGAACAGGTCGAGATGGCCGTCGCGATCGTAATCGACCCACGTACAGCCGGAGCCGTACCGGACGGTGTCCTGCCAAAGACCGGCGGCGCGAGTGACGTCGGTAAAGGTGCCATCGCCATTGTTGCGGTAGAGGATGTCGTGCCCATAGCAGGAGAGATAGATATCGTCGAAGCCGTCGTTGTTATAGTCAGCAACGGTGACCGCGGATGCCCATCCGTTGAACCGCAGACCGGCCTTCTCCGTGACGTCGGTGAAAGTACCGTCGCGATTATTGCGATACAGGCGATTGGAGGAGCCGGAGGGCGCTTCTTCAAGACGGGTCCCGCCGAGCACAAACAGATCCATCCAACCGTCGTTGTCGTAATCGATGAACGCCGCGCCGCAGCCGACAACTTCGAGGATGTACTGTTTGCGGTCCACGCCGCCGTAGATGGACGGATGGATTAACCCGGCCTCGCGGGCAACGTCGGTGAAACGGGCGGGAAACGGCCGTCCGGATGGCTTCCCGCGAGGGAGCGGTTTCACGCCGCGCGAAGAGACGCCCTGGGAAAACGCGCACTCCGCGGCGGTGCCCAGCAGGCCGAGAAAACTGCGCCTGATCATCGCGCTGGCTCCGTCAGTTTCAACATCCGATCCCCTTTCACGTTTTCGAGTTTCTGAACAATGCCCGACGGCCAGTGGACCTCGACGAGGCGCGCGGAGGCGCTGGCGCCGAGACCGATGAGAAGACGTTTGTCGCTGGAAGACTGATAGCCCGCCGCCGTCTGGATCGTATAGTGCTGGATAGCGCCGGACGCGGAAACGACTTTGACGCGGCAGCCGATTCCGTCCCTGTTGGAGCGCACGCCGATGGCGTGTATGCCAAGCCAGTGGTTTCGATTGCCAATGCCGTTCCGCAGAATATAGGCCGTTTGATTCACGTTGGAGACGACGATATCCAGGTCGCCGTCGTTGTCCAAATCCCCGGCGGCTGCGCCACGTCCGGCCCAGGCTTTGGCGAATGCGGGTCCCGCGCCGGCGGATTCGAAAACTCCCTTACGGTTGCGCAGCAGGAGCGGCGGTTGCAGGTACTTGCGATTGGGCGTAGTGACTTCAATTGTATCCATCACGTGGCCCTGCGCGACGAAGAGATCCTTCCAGCCGTCGTTGTCGAAGTCGAGGAAACGGGCGCTCCAGCCGGAGAAGGCGAGGGTGGCGCGGCCGAGGCCGCTGGAGTTGGTGGCGTCGGTGAAAGTCGTGTCGCCGTTGTTGCGAAACAGGACGTAGCGTTCGTCGGAGAGATCGGTGACGGCGATGTCGGGCAAGCCGTCGTTGTCGTAGTCGGCGAAGTCGGTACCCATGCCGGCGAAAGTCTTGCCGTCCTCGTTGAAGCCGGCGCCGGCGGGCAAGGAGACCTCGGTGAAGGTGCCGTCGCGGTTGTTGTGAAACAGAAAGCACTGGACGGAATCGTTGGCGACGAAGATGTCGGTGAATCCGTCGTGATCGTAGTCGGCAAAGGAAACGCCGAGGGTTTTACCGTTGGGATGGGCGATGCCGGCGGCGGCGGAGACGTCGGTGAACGTCCCGTCGCCGTTGTTGCGGAAGAGCAGATTGGGGATGGGTTTGAAGTTGTCTGGATGGCAGTAGGCGCGGGCTCCGGGCGGGGGCTCACCACAGTAGCGGTTGCCCGCGAAGGACCAGTCGAGGTAGCGGCCCACGAAGAGATCCAGGCGGCCATCGTTATCGTAATCGAAAAAACCGGCGCTGGAACTCCAGCCGCCGGCCTGCACGCCAGCGGCGGCGGTGACATCGCGGAAGGTGCCGTCGCCGTTGTTGCGATAGAGCGTATTTGCTCCGAAGCCGGTGACGTACAGGTCGGAGAAGCCGTCGTTGTCAAAATCGCCCGCGGCGACGCCCATCCCGTAGATCCCCTGCGGCGCGCCGGAAAGTCCGGCCTTTTCGGTGACATCGGTGAAGGAGCCATTCGGATTTTGGCGGTACAGGCGGTTCCAGAACTTGGGGTTGGACTTATCGGGGGCGCGGCCGGCGGGCATCGGGTCGGCGAGAGCTGCGCCATTGACGAAGAAGAGATCCAGGCGTCCATCGTTGTTGTAGTCGAACATGGCGACGCCGCCGCCCATGGTTTCGATGAGGTATTTCTGAGCGGTGGGGGAGGCTTCGTGTTTGAAATCGACGAGGCTGGCAGCGGTGATATCGGAGAACGGGACTTCGAGCGGCGGCGCGGGAAGAGAGAGGGCCGCGGCCAAGTATAAAGATAGGCGGTTGGGGATCATGCCTTAGAACACTATTTCAAAAATCCATCGACTGTGAAGGAGGTTGAGTCTATCACAGCCCATCGGCGGCGTGTTCGCGTGAACGTTGAACGGCGGTAACATACAAGGCGATTCGGGCTACAACCACATTGGCGGCTCTGAGAGCACCAATTCCGAGGCCTGCGCCGAAAAGTGCGGGCTTTCGCGTTTCCGGTCATGTACATCGGATATCTCGACGAGTTTGGCCACATCGGGCCGTTCACTGGGCGAAACCAGCAAAAATACAAGGAAAATCCTCTCTTCGGACTTGGCTGAGGGGATTGAGACGTGGGGATCTCCGGCATTTGGCCACCCGATCAGGGTTAGGGTACCTGACTTTCCGCGACCGTCAATTAGACGGCGACCAATATCGTTCCGCCGAAAAGATCGAGTGCTACAGCGGAACCGAGTGTTCCAAGTGTAGATCGGGCTCCACGAAGTCACTCGAAATCTACCCAAATGCCCGGATAGGGAGTAGCCGCCAAGCAGCCGACGAATCTGCATCGGGCAGCGCCGGCTAGCATTTTGCCATCAGAAAGACAAACACGAATAGTCCAAAACTCGCCGCGGCACAGCCGATGCAGGATTGGAGCAAGCTTTTTGGTGGCTCAACTTCGAAGCCGGAGTCCAGGTATGTCGCAACCTCCCGCGCCTCACCCTCCGGAACGTATCCAATTATCCCGCCAGTCTCCAGGAAGATCGCGATCGCATTGCGGCTGTACTGGTTTGCCTGATCGCGCGCGAGGCAGGCTGGAATCCCCTCACTTGCGAACCGATGAACGGTGGACTGGCGCGTCTCTTTCTTTTTCGGCGGTTTTTTTGGTTCTTTGATAACCTTCTTCGCTTCGAACACATCAAGAGCGTCGGCGGGCCGCAGCGGGCCGTTCCGTGATTTTTGCGTTCACCTCGCGCGCTTAGCGAGGATCGCTGCGCCGGCACGGCGGCTGCTGGCGGAGGAGACGATTACTGGCCTAACGGCAAGCGGTATGCTGGAAGAGTGACCCTGCGCCCGCTTGACGTCCCTGCGACTGTTGAAATAACATTAGCCCTAACCGAAACATTTATAGCGACAATTGTTTCGTCAAGATATTAGTAATGGAGAACCTCACGCAACAACTTCCTACCTTCAGCGATCCACCCGTCGTTGAAACTGTCCTCTCCGCCCAGTTTGAGCCAATTGCTGGGCTGAAGGTCTCTCATTTCGGCCTCTACTGGAGAGAGATTGCCGATCGTTTTCCCAACACGGAAGAGCGAGCCGAGGTGAAGGCGGTTATCGAGACCTTTCTCGAAGCGCCTAATTTCGAGTCGTCAGTCCATTTCGAAGCACTCGATGTTCCTCCGATGCCGCGGGTTTGGTTCATCAATGAGGTCGGCACTGAAGTAGTCCAGGTTCAGCGAGATCGCTTTATTAAGAATTGGCGAGAGCAGGGATCTGGCGATGCGTACCCACGGTATCCTAATCTGCGAATGCGATTTGACGCCGACTTCGCCCACTTTACGGATTTTGTCAAAACGAACGCCCTTGGAAATATCGTGGTGAACCAGTGCGAGGTTACGTACGTCAATCATGTAGAAGGAATTTCGGCGTCGGATGTGGCCAAAGTGTTTTCAATTGTGGTGCCTGCGCCGGGTTCTCACCCCGGACCCATTGAAGCATTTAGCTATAGCAGCCGATTTGTGATAAAAGACCGGGACGGCAATCCGGTTGGTCGGCTTCATGTCGGAATTCAATCAACGAAGCGTGCTACGGACGGAAAACCTATAATTGCGATGAATCTTACAGCACGTGGGCAAGTTGGAAGCGGTCTGGATTTTCTTGACGTTGGGCGAGAGTGGATCGTTAAGTCTTTTAAGGAATTAACGCTGGCCGAAATGCACGAGAAATGGGGGCTTCAGGCTTAACTATGGCTACTTTAGCGTTTGCGGACGCGGCCCTGGGAGCCGCAGGCAATCCTTCCCGCGAGCGTTCGGTGCCCGCGACGTTAACCCGGCCAAGCGGACGACTGTTTCGGCTAAAATCTGCGATCTGGCCATTTGGAACGATTGAAATGGAAATACAGGGCGACGCGCCGTCCTCGTGGATGGAACCAACTGTTAGAGCAGTCTTCCGATTGCACGCTTTGGGCGATAACTGGGATTCCAATGGCGGCACCCGCATACAAAGGGATGCCATCACGCGAACTATTGCGCTTCTACTCCAGATAATGGCGGACGATTCGGCCGCGCCGTCTGTGGTTCCCCTCCCAAGTGGAGGAATCCAATTAGAGTGGCATCGACGGCGGCAGGATCTAGAGATTGTTATTGAGGCTGGGGGACCAGTGCAGTTCTTCTATTCAAACCGCGCCACCGGTGAGGCGTTTGAAGACCTTCTCGGGAATCCAGCGACGCTCGCTGCATTCGTTAGGTCCCTCACATAGCAATGGTCCCGATTGCCGCACCTGAGGATGACGCAACAATCCAAGGCGAGACCAAGCTCTTTCGCCGGGTCCATATTAGCCATATTGTTCCAGACGAAGATACAGGAATAGCAAGGGTTTCGACCGCGGCTTTTAAGAGTAAGGGGCTAGACCTCTCGATCTTTATTGAAACCACACTGGCCGCGGACGGACTCGAGCCTTTGCATTGTATCCGGAACCACGCTCAACATCAGCTTGTAGCGATTACGGTGGCTGAAGCCCGATCGGTCTCGCAAATTGTGTACCGTGATCCAGAGGTCGATTACCGTTCACACGGAATAGTTTGGGGGCAAAAGCCCAGAGCGGTGCTTTTGGCGTTCGTGGGATTTGCAGAGTGGGTTATCCCCTCGTCCGCACCTACGAACGACGAACTACGCGAACTTAACTCAAAGATACACAGGTAGAGCCCCCGCGCTACGCCACCTCATGCCGGCGACGGATAACCTTAGGGATTACCGAGAGTACCAAGTGTTATGCTGGGCCAAAGTACATGCCGCCAGAAGACGCGCTGACAGTGCCCACCGCCGACCACCGCTGTGACGAATTGAGAACGCGCTACCTAAAAATTTCAATTAGGATATTGTAGGGTCGCCTGTCGTTCAGATAGCAATCCGCTCAACGATGTTGCGCGTGAACTTCTTATCGCGCCGGTCGTAATGGCGGCTGACTAACACTCAATCGCTTTGTACGATCACAAGTCATTGTTGCTTTGCGGCATCATCGTCCAGACCGCATCATGTTTCGTAGGTACGCATTGATCCGGGTCTGGTAACCGTCACCCGACGCCTTCACCCACGCTACAACATCGGCGTCAAGACGAATCGTGACGCTCTGTTTGATGGGCCGGTAGAATTTTCCAACGACCGCATTGGGCGGAAACTCTTTCACTTCCGGCATGTCCGACAAATCAATTGTATCGTCTGGAAGACTGGCGAGTGCCTTCAAGCGGTCTCGTTCTTTAGCTGTTAGCTTTTTCATACTGTTTCCTTTCATGGGTCGTTGCACGCCGGGCTGAGATGATGCGGATCGTGACATCGGGGCTGTGTTCCCGATACGTGTGGACCACGAACAATACGATCACGCTTTCCGCTAATCCGATGGCCGTCCATCGCTCCTCACCATCGACAACATTGGCGACGAATGCGACGTGATAAGGATCATCGAACACCAATTGGGCCGTCCCAAAGTCAATGCCATGCTTCGCTCGGTTACTTTCGTTCTTTTCTTCGTCCCAATCAAATATGGTCATCGTCCGTACTGACAGAATCGTACATACGACAAGCGTTGTCAACGCGTCCCACGTAAATACTCCAATGCCCTGGAGCCTTCCAAAACCCTGTGCGACCAAGAGTTGCCACCCATTCAAGCCGAAAGCCATCTTTATCAGATTCTGCAGTGCGCCGATTGGATCTGCTGCTTAGTCAGATGTCCAGCGTTAGACCGCTCAGCGAGCGCCTCCGAAGCGATCCCGCCCAACAATTCCCTTGCCTTCTTCGATAACGAAT
>CAMDKT010000347.1 GCA_945900935.1 Candidatus Sulfopaludibacter sp. SbA3
CAGGACGGAATCCTCCGCTGGTTCGTCTCAGGCATCAACAATGGAATCCTCGAAGGAATCAACAGCCTCGTCCAGGCCGCCAAGGCCAAGGCCAGCGGCTACCGCTCTGACCGTAACCTCGCCACCATCGTCTACCTCATTGTCGGTAAGCTCGATCTCTCAGCCCTACCCACATGAAACAGCGAAGAACCGAAAAAAGGACTCCAGTGAGCGCATCGTAACGGGGATTGTCTTCGAGTTGATAAATAAAGATGTTCGTGTCGATCGCAATCCGCCGATGCCGGCGCAGGAACGCTCGAAGGCCGTCTATTCCCAACTGTCCCGTTCCTTGTCGAGGTAATCGGACGGATAGACTCCGGCACCGAGGCCGTGAATCGCCGCGCTATGCGAGACAGGCTTTCGCAACACGAGCAAATCATTTCCGCGTACAACAGCCAAGAGCTTGTCTCCCGCCTTTACGCCTAACGCTTGTCGCGCCTCTTTCGGGATGACAATCTGATTTTTTGAGGAGATTTTTACTTCGGCCATCGATTTACATTCTAGCGAATAGTAAAGCAGGGGGCGGATTGGCGTCAGAGGTACAAGGGGGGTTAATGGACTAATCCCTTTCGATCAAAATGCGGGAAGTTTTGAAGGCGGCTGGCGCGGCTAAAAGGAATGTACTTCCAGATTCGGAATCATCCGGAAATGGCGCTCGTTGCGGGTCACCAGTCCGTAGCCGAAGTGAAGCGCGGTTCCGCCGATCAGCAGATCGGCGAACGGAATCACCAGTCCTTGCTTCCGGGCTTCGGCATCAACTTTCGCGACGATGTGGCCGATCTCGCGGGTGAAGGGTTCCGTCGGGATGGCTGCGAAAACCTTATCCAGGAAGCTGATGCGTTTGGCTGCCTGTTGGGGCGATTGGGCGCGATGGATACCGTGCTCCAATTCGACTGAGCTGATCGCGGAGAGTACGATTTCGGTGACGCCGTGTTGCTGCTGGAGCTTTTCGAGCAACACGCTCACCGGCATGCGCTGACGCTCGGCGTAGACGAGTACGCTGGAGTCCACACTATCCCCATGCGTTACTCGTCCCAGACGTTGCGGATCGGTTCCCGGTGCGCATCGATACCATCCTGCACATCCCTGGCGAATTCGGCATCGGGAGTTGGCGAATATCCGAGCATTTCCTCCCGTGCCTTTGCCAGCGCGATGCATTCGCTGATGTTACGGCCAGCTTGACGCGGCTGTTTCATCACTGCGAGGGGCCGGTGGTCCTCCCGCTCAATTTTATCGAGCACGGCCCGTACGTCGCGAGCGAGTTCAGCTTCAGAAATATGCAGAATCATACTCAATTCGATCATAGCGGGTCCTCCTCGCCTCGGTCGTTTTCGGGAGCAAATCTCGCCTCGCGCGACTCGACAGTCTATCGGGAGCCAGTCAATACAGCCTGTCCTTATAAGCCCCGTCCAGCAGCGCCTGCATCTTTTCGACGTCGTATTCCGGCATTTGCACATGATGGGCAAGCATTTCGGCCGCGCATGGCAGGCTTCGCAAATTCGGCCTTTCGTGCGGTTCCCACAATTTTGATCGCAAGAGTGCCTTGGCGCATTGCAGGAAGCACTCCTCCACCGAAACGGCAATCGCGAATGCCGGCCGCTTGTCCCTCGCGCTCAAAACTGTCAGCCATTTTTCATCGCGAATGATCGCCGCGCGACCGTTGACGCGCAGTGTCTCGCCGACGCCGGGAACCAGGAACAATAACCCGATGCTGCCAGTCTCCAATATATTGCGGAAACTATCGACGCGCTTGTTTCCTGGCCGGTCGGGAATCAGTAACGTATTTTCGTCGACTACATGAACGGAGCCGGGCGGATCGCCGCGAGGCGAAGCGTCGCAACGTCCATTAGCGGAATGGGTGCTGATGACGACGAACGGCGAATGGGCGATGAACCGCCGCATGTGTTCATCGAGCGACTTCAATTCCTTTTTCAACGACAGTTCCATCGGCGTACCGATGATCGCCGTCAGTTCGCCGGCTGAGCGGATCTGATCTGTAAATTGGTCAAATGGCATGTATCCCCCGATTGCCAGTTATTCTAACAGAGCCCCGAGCCTAACCTATGCTCGCTTTTTCATCAAAAATGTCTCGCGTTGGGTCGAGCCGAAACCAAAGCAGCACGCCGATACAAAGCGCCGCCGCCATGGGAATCAACGGCGCGTCATAGCTGCCGAAACCTTTAACGATGTAGCCGAACACGACAGAAGAAACCAGCGACGCGGCCTGGGCGGCGGTATTTACGAAACCCAGCACCATCCCTGGATGACTTCGCCCGATATCGAGCGAAACCGCGAATAAGTTGGGCTGTTGAAACGTCATGCCGCCGTAAGCCAGCGAGAGGAAAATCAGCGCCAACAGGCCGCTTTGGGTCAGGAGAGTTGCAATCAGGAAGAGCGCCGCGACGCTGAGCCCCGAAACACCGACGATGCGCCGGCCCGTTTTCGAGCCGTAGGAGCGCGCCAACCGGTCGCTGATGACTCCGCCCAGACCATTCGCGCAAGCGCCGACGACATACGGCCATGCGGAAAGCATCAGTTCGCCTTCGCTGAAACCGCGGCCTCGCACCAAATAAGTCTGGAACCAGGAATGGAAGAAATACATGGCATAGACATAGCAGGCGGCGATACCCATGGCGCACCATAGGTTGCCGCTACGGAGCGCCGCTCGCCACGGCAGGGCTTGGGATTTCCGGGACATCTCGGCCACCGTTGCTCCCCGTTTCTCTTCCGGGGAATACCGAAGATGTAGAACGATGCCCGCCAGCCAAAGTGCGTCTGGATCGGCAGCACTAACAAGGGAGAAATGGCGCCGCCGATCTGGCTGGCCATCCACACAATTCCCCACGCGCCGGCGGCACGGCCGGCAGGGATCCAGCGGACGATCACGGTTGCGATGTTCGGGTATGCGCCGACCTGTCCCATTCCAAAACAAAATCGTGCCAGAAGCAGCAGATAGTAGTTTGACACGGGGCCTGTCAGCGATGTGAACGCCGACCACCACAGCACGATCCCAGTGAGTACGCGGCGCGGACCGAAGCGATCCCCCAGCGCGCCGATTGGAATCGCAAAGGCACCGTAGGAAATCGCGAAGATGCCCGTGACCCAGCCCCACGCTTCGGGGCTGATGTGGAGATCATCTTGCATGCGCGGCCCGGCCACGGCGATGCACACGCGGTCGAGGTACGTGATGATCGACAATAGCGCGAGCAGCCCCAGAACGCGATTTTGGTGTTTCCCGATTTTGGGTTGCACAAGGGAGCAGCCATTCTCCCACAATGTTGCGGACGCGGCGCTAGAAAAACTTATTCCGAAAATAATCGAAATAGAAGGCCACGGAGCCGTAAGAACCGCCAGCGGAGCCGCTGTCGTTGAGGCCCCAGTAATAGTCACGATACCGAATTTTGACGTCCTTCGAATTCAGGAACGAAGCGTGGCGCGGTCCGTGCTTAACGAGGAATGCGCCAACGTTTTCAAAATCGCCGCGATACCATTCGAAGATCTGGCTGACCTCGGCTTCGCGGCGAGTAGGATCGAACTCGTTGAGAGCGGTATTGGCGAGCCAGGCGCGCGTGTTGTCGTCCAATTGCGCGTCCAATTTTTCGGCGACGTAGGCCTCGCGCCGCAACGGCGGACAACTCCGCGCGGCGCAGACCAGTACGGCGTGGACGCGCGGATCCCCCATGGCGCGGAGTTGCGTTTCGATTTGATCGAGGGAATACATTCGGCCGTTCACTTTGTGGCGGGGCTCGGTGAAAGGATGCCGCGTGCGCCAGATGCTGGGGATTGGAAAATGGGTGGTGACCCAGCGGACGGTGAGCGCGTTATAGGCGTTGATCAGCGCGGCCTTATTTTCGGCGGGCGACATGGCGGGCCAGGGGTTGGCGAGGGACGCGAGATAGGTGTCGAGAACGGGCAGACCGTCAACAGCCAGCCGCGCATAATCCACCCGCGCTTGCGGAGTAACGAAGCGCTGCAAAATGTCGTTCCAGGGGCCGTGCGACAAGCCGACTGCGAGCAGTAAAAAGGAAAAGTTCACCAGTCCTACCAGTTTAGTCTGTTAGACTTTTGAGCGAATATGCGCCGCCGAGATTTATTGCTAACCGCCGTCCCCGCCCTGCTCCACGCCCAGGAAAAAGCGCGTTCGAATGGACCCGCCACCATCCGCGCCGTGGAGATGATCCGCGTGGAGGGCCGCCGGAAAATTGAGGCTGGAGACGTGAAGGGCCAATTTCAAGTCAACCCGCTGCATGTCTACGCTGAGCATCGCCCGGCGGAATATAAAGAACGCACCCGGCCCGCTGGCGAAGCAAGGGCCACGGCGCTCTATCTGCGCATCACCACCAATGAAGGCCCGGAAGGTCTCTATGGTCCCATCGATCTCGAAGCCGCCATCGTCGTCCATCAACAGCTTCGCCCGTTCCTGATCGGCAAAGACGCTCTGGCGGGCGAGACGCTGTGGGACAAGATGTATCGCTCCAACCGGCACTCCCGCTCGAGCCACTTCATGATGGGCATCAGCGCGGTTGACAACGCGCTGTGGGATTTGCGCGGCCGCTACTTCAGTACGCCTGTCTACCGCTTGCTGGGCGGGCCGACGCGCAAACAAGTCGACGTGTACGGCAGTTGCCTGGGCCACAGCGTGGAACCGGAGCGGATGCGCGTGACCGCGGCCGAGTTCAAAAAACAAGGGTTCCGGGGGCAGAAATGGTTCACGCCGGCCGGCCCCGGTGACGGCCCCGCCGGGCTGCAAAAAAATGTCGACATGGTGCGCATCCTGCGTGAAACGGTGGGCGCCGATTACGACCTGATGTTCGATGCCTTCATGGGCTGGGACTACAACTACGCCATTCAGTGGGCGAAACAAGTGGAGCAGTACCGGCCGCGATGGATTGAAGAACCCTTCCACGTCGACAAGCTGGAAAGCTTTGTGAATCTGCGGCGCGCGACGAGCATTCCCGTCGCCACCGGTGAACATTTTTACGGTCGCTTTGAAGCGATGCGCTACTTGCAGGCAGGGGCCATCAGCGTCGTGCAGGCCGACCCGGAATGGTGCGGCGGCGTGAGTGAGTTGATGAAGATCTGCCACATCGCCTCCAGCCTCGACGCGCATGTGATTCCTCATGGCCATAATGTGCATACCGCGCTGCATGTCATCGCTTCGCAGTCCCCCATGACGTGTCCGCTGCTCGAATACCTGATCAGCAAGATGAGCAGCTATTACTTTTTCGAGACGTGGGATCCCAAGCCGGTCAACGGCGTCATCACGCTCCCGGAGACGCCTGGATTCGGCATCGTGCTCGATGATGCCAAGATCGAGAAGCGCACCGTGGCGACCTGGGGTTAGCGTGGAATCCATTTATTACGTGATGAGTTGGCTGTGCCACCGGCGCTGCCGTCACTGCTATGAAGAGCGCTTCCGGCCGTATGCGGGGGAGGAGTTGCAGGGAGTGGTAGACGAAGCGGTGCAGTCGTTTCCCCGCGTGATCGCCAACCTTCCGCCGCGCATGACGTATTTCGACGCGGCTTTAGGGGCCGAA
This sequence comes from Candidatus Sulfopaludibacter sp. SbA3, assembly GCA_945900935.1. GTDB lineage: Bacteria > Acidobacteriota > Terriglobia > Bryobacterales > Bryobacteraceae. The sequence continues at coordinate 5,577 of CAMDKT010000347.1, forward strand.
GAACAGCGCGGCCGGATCATTCTGGCGGGCGGCGAAATCATGCTCGATCCAGTGCGCGAAACGGTGCTGTATCCGGCGCTCGAAATGCTACATGCGAAGTACAAGGATCAAGGCGGCGTGAAGCTGATTGTCCAGACAACGGGCGACACGCTGCGCCCGCACATGGTGGAGGAACTGCTGGCGCGCCATGTTTGGATGATCTCGGTCTCCGGCATCGACTCGTTCCATGAGGGCTTGGAAACCATTGGGGCGCAGCAGGCGATGGTGCAAAAGCTGACGGCGATGTTCGACTCATTCGGGCTAACTCCGTTCGAGCAGATCGCAGACAAGACCGGCGACGCAGCCAACGACGGCCACTATTATCAGTTCTTCGGCGCGCAGCCGGGAACGTGGATTGGCCAACTTTGGCCGCGCGGCCGCGCCTGGACGAACAGCTTAAGCACGGCCACAATCAGCGACAATTTCTGCAACCAATGGTCCGGCGGATTGAACTTTTTGCAGTATAGGCAGAAGGGTTCCGAAGTGTCGATTGAGCCCAATGGGAACGTCTACCCGTGCTGCGCGAAGACGAAGAAGCCGATTGGGTCTCTATTGGAAGAACCGTTGGAGGCGATCCTGGAAAGACTGCAAGGACACCCGGCCTATGAGGCGATTTCCATGGGGCATCCGGAGCGGATGGGCATCGGCAAAGGCTGGACGGTGGAGCGGTTCCTGCGGGAATCAACCGTCACGCGGCCCGATGGCGGGCAGTATCAGAACCTCTGCATCGGCTGCGATAAGTTCCACGACGCGGGGCTTGTCTAGAGCTTGTCACACCTTGGGCTTCGACACTAAAGACCGAGGCGAGGAGCCTCAAATTCATTCGCTCGAGCATTCACACTCATTCGGCAAGGCGCCGGCCAATGGATTGCCAGCCGTAGTTGATAGCAAGTCTGCGCGAAGAGAGCCGCTCAACGCCCGT
>CAMDKT010000348.1 GCA_945900935.1 Candidatus Sulfopaludibacter sp. SbA3
CCGGGCCGAAAGGCTCTCGCCGAAGCCCTGGAGGCTCTACCCGTGTTGCGCTAAGCTCCGTGGTATATACGATGCCTCGCCCCTAACGCGCTCGATTCATTGAGGTTATGAACTATTTCTGCTTCAACGTAGGAAACTCCCGCTAGGGCCGGGAATGTGATTTCATAGTGGTCTAATGAAGTTCGCACTTTTATGCGCCGCAAGCGCCGCTCTCGCCCTCGCGCAACACGCGCAAGCTATCCGCGAAGGCCGTCAACTTTTCGTCAAGAACTGCTCCGCCTGCCACGGCGATACCGCCAAGGGCGGCCGCGGGACGGACCTCACAACCGGCGAATGGAAGCATGGCGGTTCCGTCGATGACCTTGTTAAGAACATCGTCAAAGGCATCCCCGGCACGCAGATGCCTCCGATTCCAATGCCGGACAGCGAAGCGCATTCCATCGTCGCGTTCCTGCAATCGCTGAGCGCGAAGCCCGAAGAGCGTCCCACCGGCGACGAAGCCAAAGGGCGCGCGCTTTTCTATGGCGCAGCCAACTGCGCCGTCTGCCACATGTTCGCCGGACGCGGCAGCATCTTCGGCCCGGACCTCACCAACGTCCGCGCCCGCTCGAAGCCCTCCGCCCTCATCGCCCGCATGGCCGAGCCCATCCACTCCGTCGAAATCCGGCCCGGTCTGCAAGGCGTCGTCAAGGGCGAGGACACCTTCACGATGCAGATCATGGACGCCACGCAGAAGTGGCACATGATCAACAAACGCACGCTTCCCAAGCCCCTCGCGAAGAAGGAGACGCCGCATCCGAACCTTCCCGCCACTGACCGCAACGACCTCGCCGCGTTCCTTCTGAAAGCTCCGCCCGTCTACGACGAAACCGCTGACTGGCGTCCCGCCGCCGACTTCAATGTCACCTTCAATCGCCTGCTGAATGCCGCCGCCGAGCCGCAGAACTGGCTCACCTATTGGGGCGATTTCCGCGGCACGCACTACTCCGGGCTGAAGCAAATAACTCCCGTCAACGCGCCCAATTTGAAGAGCAAATGGACGTATCAACTTGGCGGCAATACCGTGGAAACCACGCCGCTCGTCGTCGATGGCATTATGTTCGTCACCGGCCCGCTCAACGACGCCACCGCCCTGGATGCCCGCACCGGACGCCAGCTTTGGCACTACACGCGCCGCCTGCCCAAAGTCGCCAGCCACTGCACTGTGATGACCAACCGCGGCTTCGCCGTGCTCGGCGACCGCCTCTATATGGCCACGCTCGACACGCGCCTGGTGGCGCTGGACGCTAAGTCCGGAAACGTCATTTGGGATATCGAAGTTGACGATTACAAAAAGGGTTTATCCATTACCCACGCTCCCCTGGCCATCGACGGGAAAATCATTGTCGGCGTGACCGCCGGCGAGTGCGCGCTCACCGGCTGGGTGGACGCCTACGACGCCAAAACCGGCAAGCGCCTGTGGCGTACCCATGCCACGCCGCAACCCGGCGACCCCAACCGCAAAACCTGGACCCCGGAAACTTCCGCCGATTTCGGCGGCGCGCCGACCTGGACCACCGGGACTTATGACGCCGATACCGACACCGTTTTTTGGGCCACCGGCAATCCCGGCCCCGATTACGATGGCTCCGTCCGCGCCGGCGACAATCTGTATTCCTGCTCCGTTCTCGCGCTCGATTCGAAAACAGGCAAGATGAAATGGTGGTTCCAGTTCACGCCGCACGACGTACACGATTGGGACGCCAATGAGACGCCGATGCTGATTGACGGCGTTGTAAAAGGCCAGAAGAGAAAGCTGCTGGTCACCGCGCAGCGTAACGGATTCTATTACGTGCTGGATCGCAATACCGGTGAGTTTCTCGCGGGCCGTGAGTTCGCCAAGCAGACATGGTCCAGCGGTCTGGACGACAAGGGCCGCGCGATCATCCTGCCCAATACGACGCCCACGCCGCAAGGCAATTACGTCTGCCCGGACGCCGCCGGCTCGGCCAACTGGGGCGCGCCCAGTTATGATCCCGCCACCGGTTTCTTCCTCGTCAGCGTTCGGGAAGCCTGCGCGATATACACCTCAGTGACCAAGAGCCCCGTCCCCGGCGAGGGCTTCACCGGCGGCGGCGTGGAAGTAGATCCGAAGGTTGGCGAGCCCGGATCCGTCCGCGCTTTGGAAGCCACTACGGGCATTCGCAAATGGGACTTTCCGCTCCATATCGGCTCCTCGGCCACCGGTGTTCTCGCCTCGGCCGGCAACGTTGTTTTCGCCTCGAGCAACGATGGCAACCTGATCGCGCTGGATTCCAAAACCGGCAAGTATTTGTGGCATTACTACACCGGCGCCAAAATCATTACGTCGCCCATTTCGTACGCCGTCGACGGAAAACAGTACGTCGCCATCGCCTCGCAATCGGCTATCTTCGTATTCGGACTACCCTGATGCTCCTTCCCAATCCCAAAGGCAATTACTCATTTCTCAAAGGCATTGCGCCATACTCCGCCGGGGCCGTGGCGGAGACGGGTTATGAGATCGTCCACGCGCGGTTCCTGCAGCCGGTACCGTTGGCCAAAGGCTTCGACCGCGTCAAAGCGCATTTGCAAGCCGTGCGGCGTCCAGCCCAGGCGCTGTGCGCCATGGAACTGCGTTCGCCCAAGCCCTTCACGTTTCCCGGCTTCATCGAGTTCAATGGCGGCTATGTGGAAGTCCTCAAATCCTGGAACATATTTCTCGACGATTTGAACCCCGTCGCCCGCACGAATGTCGCCCCCGAAATTGGCGCGCCCGCGGTGCCGTCGCTATACGGCTTCAGCTATACCGCGCCGTCCGTCCGCAAGGACAAAACATTCATCGTTGCCGGCGCGGGCGAACTGCCGGAGGGGTCGTTGAAGCCCGAAGATGTTGTTCGCAAAGGCGATTCGTCCAACGACGCGCTACGCGAAAAAACCCGCTTCGTGATGGGCTTGATGGCTGGGCGATTGCAAGGGCTCGGCGTCGATTGGGCGCAAGTCACAACGACGGAAGTTTATACGGTTCATTCCGTCTGCTCCTTCCTCGCCAGCGAGATCATCCGCCCGCTCGGCAAGGCCGGGATTCACGGCATCACATGGCATTATTCCCGCCCGCCCATCGTCACCATCGAGTATGAAATGGACGTGCGCGGCTGTTTCCGGGAAATCGTTTTATGAAGTGCTTTTTGCTGTTGATCAGCGTGTCCGCGTTTGCCGGCGAAGTCATCTAGCGGGACTTTCGCAGACGTCTGAATTCCCGGACGCACGGTTCCTGGGTTGGAATCAGAAGGTTCTCGGGGCTTGCAGGATTGGCCGCTGATGAACGCGGATCAACGCCGATAAGAAGTCTCGTGTTATCCGCGTGAATCGGCGTTCATCAGCGGCCAGTATTGTTGCTTCGCGGAGGAATGGCGCCGACGGCCGCCGAGTGGAAGATCGACCCCGCCAAAATCGACATCGTGGGCTTCTCCGCGGGCGGCGAATTGGCCGCGCTGACCGCGATGACCTATCAGAACATGCGCCCGGAGACGAAGAAGGTCGACAAAAATACGCCGTCGGCTTTTCTCGTGCACGCGGCCATCAGCGTCAACTTTTATCTTGATCTGAAGAAGGCCGTCGTTTCCGCCGAATTGCACGTCCATTACCAGTGACGCAGTGGACGTCTCGGTTTGAAGAATGGCTGGCGAGCCGGAAATTACTTCCGCAACTCCTCAACCAGCGCCGCCAACCCCTTCTTCCTATAAAGCTGCACCAGCCGCTGCTCCTCCGGCGAAGGAGGAACGAGCCTGCCCAAACGCCCATCGGCCAAGTCCGCCCGCGACGGAATCCAAAAAGCTCCGTCGGCGTATTCCACGTTGTTGACAAAGCCCGCCATACTTTCCAGCACCAAACGGGAACCGCCCGTTTGCCGCACGCGCAAGGTCGCCGAATCCTTAAGCGCGGCCGCGCCCTTACCGGCCAGCGCCCCATCAAACGGCACCGTTGCCGCGAAGAACTCCTGCCCGTTTGTGTCCTTCAACGCCAGGCCAATTTCCAGGTGGCGGATGGCCTTCTGCTCCCGATTGCGAATCTCAAAATGCGGCGCCTTCGCCTCGTCGCCGGAGATCCGCGCCGCTCCAGCCATCAGATCGACCGGCGCGCCCGGCATCCGCAGGAAACTGAACTGAACTTCCTTTTCCATCTCATAATTTGTGGCGGGCGCATTGGCGCCGCGAGGCATTATGCCCTGCCGCACGACCTGGACATCGACGCGCGGCCGCGAATCCTGACGCGCTATCGCCGCCATGATTTCCAATCGCAACGGCTCCGCTCCGCGCGCCTCCAGTAACTGCTGAAAATGCTTCCGGTCCCGCCGCGCTTCCAGTTCCCAAACCGTCAATTGCCGCCGCGAATTCAGCCGGTTCTCGCCGAAAAAACTGAGGTCGTCGAACAACACGCCGTCGAGCAACACTTGCACCAACGGCTCCGCTCCATTCGAAACCGGACGCACCATGCGCAAGTCGATCCGCACCGGAAAATCATCGCCCGGCGCAACGTCCAGCGACGGCGCCGCCACCGATCCCTTGCCCCCGGCGGTAACATCCTGCGCCAACACCAAAAGCGTCACGCCCTTTACGCGCTTCCCGCTTACATTTCGCAATCGCAGCGACGCGTGCAGATCCAGCATTACCGCCCCGCCGCGCGCCGTACCCTTTGAAGGACCCAAATCGAGAGCCGCAACGGCCAAAGGCGAATCCTTGGGCAGGTTGATTTTCAACCCGCCGCGCAGATCAACGCCAGCCTCCTGGCCGTAAGCCAAGGCGGCTGCCGCCGCGAAAATTGCGCACCGGCTATTCCACATAGACATGGTTCACCGTCACTTGTCCCGTCTCTTCGTCGACATATCGCGCGCCCGCCGAACCCAACGTACTAACCGTCATGATCGACGCCCGCGGATTCGTTCTCGGCCCCTGCAATTCCATTCCCTTGCTGCCGTCCGACATTCCCACGCCGCGCTCGGACACTTCCGCCACAATCGGATCGGGCAAGCGCATTGCCGCCAACTGTTCGCTCCTCTTTGACGCATTCAGCCAGTAACCCACCGACAGCATGAATACAAAGCCCGCCGTCAGCACGGCCATCCGCCACGACATCCCCTGCGCCGGTCCCGTGTCGTTGCCCGTGCCATACGAGCTGATCGCGTCGGAGGCGGCAATGCCCACCCGCACATTCGCCCGCATCTCCGCCGCCAGCCGGTCCCATTGCACGCCCGCAGGCATTTCGCCGGTCTCCGCGCGCACCGCCGCCGCCGTTTCACCGAACAGCGCGACTTCCGTTTGGCACTGCGCGCATCCGTTCACGTGCTGCCGCACCGTCATCCGCGGCCACCAAGGCAACTCCCCGCCCGCATGCAAAGCCAAATTTTCAATGGAGGGATGTTTCACGCCTTCCTCCTTTCCAGGTAACGGCGAAACTTGATCCGCGCATTGGCGATGTGGCTCCGCACCGTCGCCATCGAACAGTTCATCCGCCTCGCCACTTCCTCGGCCGGTACGTCTTCCACATCCCGCAGAATCAGCGCCGTCCGTTCCTTCGCCGTCAAATGCTTCAAACCATCTTCCAGACGTTCCTCGCGTTCCCGCCGCAGCAGCGTCTGTTCCGGATTTTGCTCGTGCGCGGTAACCAGCGGATCGACCAGCGAATCGATATCGGTAAAATTCACGCGCCCGTGCCGACGCAGAAAATCGATGGCCGTGTTCGAAGCAATCCTCGATAGCCAGTGCGCCGCCTTTTTCGGATCCTTCAACTGCTCGCTACGCTGCAAGACCTTGATAAACGCTTCCTGCGTAAGGTCTTGCGCATCGGCCACGTTGCCGACAATGTGATAGATGATCAGGAACACACGTCGCATGTGTTCCTGGATGAAGCGGTTCTGGAGGTCAGTCGCTTCCTGTCCGTGATTGCCCGTCGTTTGACGCGCCTGATCGCTCATATGCACCGTTAGCATCGCATCTATTAAGGCTTGACGGAGGAGTTCTTCCCAGCGTGCAAAGAAAATTCCGCCAGCCTCGCATGCGGCTACCATGAATTATATGAAGGATGTAGCCGTTGTGGGGGTTGGCAAAACGCGCTTCGGCGCTTTTGCCGATCGCGATCTCCGCTCATTAGCCGTCGAATCCATTGAAAACGCGCTTTCCGACGCCGCCATCGAGCCCAGTGCCGTCAACGCATTTTACTTGGGAAACTTCGCCGGGCCCAGTTTTACCGGCCAAAGCCACCTGGCCCCCTATGTCGCCGGGGCCGCGGGCATCACCGGTGTTCCAGCCTCCCGCTACGAAGCCGCCTGCGCCTCTTCCGGTGCCGCCTTCCACGCCGCGTGGCAAGCGGTGGCCCACGGGATCTATGAAACCGTCCTCGTCTGCGGCGTCGAAAAAATGACGTCTCAACCCGCCGCGCGGGTCGCTGAAATCCTCGCCATGGCCGGCGACACCGCCGTTGATGGCACATTCCCCGAAATCTTCGCCGCCATC
>CAMDKT010000349.1 GCA_945900935.1 Candidatus Sulfopaludibacter sp. SbA3
ATCATTCAGAAGCCCTTTGTCTTCGAGCTTCTTAGTTACTTCGCCGACGCTATCATCGATGGCTAACAGGCAGCGCATGTAGTCGCGGTAGGCGTCCTCAAAACTAATGACCTGGCCGAAGAGTCCTTCGACGCCGTGGCGGGTGTAGCGGCGGCGTTTGACCCACTCGGGGGTCTGGGCGTAGCGCTCTTCGCTGTGCCAGATGGTGGCGGGACGGGGGATGGGTTTGTCGGCGTAGAGGTTCTTGTGGCGGGCGGATGGCTGGAAGGGGAAGTGTACGCCTTTGTGGCTGAGATAGAGACAGAATGGGCGAGTGGCGTTGCGGTCGATGAACTCGCAGGCGCGGTTGGTCAGGATGTCGGTGATGTTGCCTTTCTCAGTCTTTTTGACGCCGTTGTCGTTGACGGGCGGGTTTTCGTACTGGCCTTGGCCAAAGAAGCTGTACCAGTCGTCGAAGCCGGGGCGGCGCTCGTCGCTGTCGCCGCCCATGTGCCATTTGCCGTAGAAGCCGGTGCGATAGCCTTCCTTTTGAAGGATGGCTGGGAAGGTCGGGAGATTATCGTTGAGGGCGCTGAAGTTGTCCTGCACTTTGTGAGCGTGCATGTAAAGGCCGGTGAGGATGGAGGCGCGGCTGGGGGAGCAGAGGGAACTGGTGACGAAGGCGTTTTGGAAGTGTGCGCCGCCGGCGGCGAGTCTATCCAGATTGGGTGTTTCCAGCCAAGGGTGGCCGGCGCAGCTCATGGCGTCGTAGCGGTGGTCGTCGCTAAGGATGAAGACGATGTTGCGTTTTTTGGGGGGTTGGGCGGCGGCGGTGGACGCGGCGGCGGCTAGAAATTGTCGGCGATTCATGGGTTAATGAGAAGGACTTTCAGGACGCCTTTGGTTTCGGCATGGGCGAAGGCGTCTTTCGCTTCCTTTAGATTGTATGTCGCGTGGATCATGGATTGGACGTCGATTTTTCGCTGCTGGAGGAGTTTCAGGGCGGGGGCGAAACGGCCGCATCGGGAACCCACGAGGGTTATTTCCGGGACGATGACGGTGGCCATGTCGATACCGGTCTTATTGTGAACGGTGGACTTCATGATCACGGTGCCTCTTGGCTGGCACATGCTGACCGCGGTGGCCAAGCCCTGGGCGCTGCCGGTGGCGTCAACGACATATTGGAAGTGGGCCAACGGCGGCTTTTTCCCGATGATGGCTCCGCGATTTTTTACGATCCGTAGTTTTTCGGGATGACGGCCGAATTGGTGGACGTTGATTCCATTGGCAAGCAGGACCTGGCCGATTAGGAGGCCCAGTTTGCCGTCTCCGAGAACGGCCACTTCCCCGCCCTTTGGGATTTTGACTTGTTCGAGAATTTCGCAGGCGGCGGCGACGGGTTCGGTGAAGACGGCTTCTTCGTCGGCTAGCGCGCTTGGAACTTCGAAGAGGTTTTCTTCTGGAAGAGTGAGGTATTCAGCGAACGCGCCGGGGTGCTTGACGATGCCGAGGACGGTACGCCTGGGGCAGTGGCGGGCGAGGCCGCGTCGACACCAATCGCACTTCTGACAGGCCAGGTTGATTTCGCCGACGACGCGTTTGCCCTGCCACTCCAGAGGCCCCTTTTCGACGACGCCGACGAATTCGTGGCCGGGGATTCCCTTGAAACCGTAGTAGCCGGCTTTAAGTTCGAGGTCTGTGTTGCAGATGCCGGCGGTGGTCATGCGGATCAGCGTCTGGCGTTTGGGCTTAGGGAAGTCACCGACGGAGACCTCGCCATTTTCGATGTGCGCGGCGATCAAATTTCCCCGACCTTTCTCAGACGGCTCCAGAACCACCAGTTGCGTCGATCGGCGGGCAGTTCGGAATCGCGGGCCTGGGCGACGGCGCACCGAAAGACGTCGAGGACGCACGGGTCCTGCCTCGTGCCCGTAAGCTGGCAAAGCTCGTCGTAGAGTTCGTCCGGGTTTGCCTTGGCGAGTTGCGGGACGGTGGCGATTTTGAGCAGCCGGAAGTCTTCGAGCATGGCTTTGCCGATGCCCGCAAGATCGCCCAATTTCCTGGTTTCGGCCATAGGGCGAGTATAATTTAAGATTCATGCCAGCCGCACTACTTTGCTTTGAACCCAATTGCCGGACCGAATATTCGACGTCCGCCGTTTTGTATAATTGCCCGAAATGTGGAGGGCTGCTGGAGGCGGTTATTGATTACGACAAAGAAGACGCCAAGTTGTGGAAAGACCGGTGGCGGCAGCGCCGGCTGACGAATGATCCGCTGGACGTAAGCGGCGTTTGGCGGTACCGGGAGATGTTGGATTTGTTTGGCGGCGGTTTTGAGAATGTCGTCACGCTGCGCGAGGGTTGTACTCCTTTGCTGTCGGGGCCGAGGGCGGCGGCTTACGCGGGGTTGGACGGAATCGTCTTTAAGCATCAGGGGTTTAATCCGACGGGGTCGTTTAAGGACAACGGGATGACTTGCGGGGTGGCGCAAGCGGTGAAGTTGGGGATGAAGCGCGTGGCTTGTGTCTCTACCGGGAACACGTCGGCGTCGATGGCGGCGTATTCATCGGCGGCTGGGCTGGATCCGATCATTTTTATCCCTAACGGAAATATCAGTTTCGGAAAATTATCTCAAGCTTTAGATTATGGGGCGAGGACGTTCCAAGTAGACGCGAATTTCGATGAGATTCTGGCGTTGGTGCGGGTGTTGGCGGAGCGGATGGGAATTTATCTGCTGAATTCGATCAATCCGTTTCGGATTGAGGGGCAGAAGTCGATTGTGATTGAGATGCTGGATCAGCGAGACTGGAAGGTTCCGGATTGGATTGTATTGCCGGGCGGGAATCTGGGGAATACGAGTGCGTTTGGGAAGGGTTTGCGGGAGCTGTTGGCATTGGGGCTGATTGATAAACTGCCGCGGCTGGCGGTGGTGCAGGCGGAGGGGTCGGCTCCGTTTTACGACTATGTGCGGCAGACGGATTTTTCGGCGTTTCCGACAGTGAAAAAACCGGAGACTTTGGCGACGGCGATTAAGATTGGAGACCCGGTATCCTATCCTAAAGCGTTGTTTGAGGTATTGACTACAGGTGGTGTTGTGGAACGAGTGACTGAACAGGAAATTGCAGATGCAAAGGCCGTGATTGGGGCATGCGGAATTGGGAGTGAACCGGCATCGGCGGCGACCTTGGCCGGGTTGAAGAAGCTGGTAGCGGCGGGCACGGTGCGGGCGGATGCGGACGTGGTGGCGGTGTTGACGGGGAACGTGTTAAAGGACCCGGATTACATTTATAAGTACCATACCGGGGAATTGGACGATCCGAAGGGGGCGCGGTTGACGTCGCGGTTTGCGAACCGGCCAGTGGTAGTACCGAATGATCCGGAGCAGATCGCCGCGCTGCTAGGAGGGAAGAATTAATTGGTGCCTGACACTGCCTGACACTGCCTGACACGGGTTTTGGCGACGGCGGGTCGGCGGTGTGGTAAACTATAGTTAATGCCTGGCTCTGAACCACGGTCCTTAGCAGAATTAAATTCAAGTGTATCGACGGCCGTCCCCGGAGCGTGGAAGCGGCTGGCGGCGTTTGCGGGGCCGGCGTATTTGGTTTCCATCGGGTATATGGACCCCGGCAACTGGGCAACGGATATAGAGGGCGGGTCGCGATTTGGGTATCAGTTGCTGTGGGTGTTGGTGGCGTCCAACGGGATGGCGATACTGCTGCAAACGCTGAGCGCGCGGTTGGGGATCGTGACTCGGCGGGATTTGGCGCAGGCGTGCCGCGAGGCCTATCCGCGATCGGTGAGTTTTGTTTTGTGGGTGTTGTGCGAGATTGCGATTGCAGCGACGGATTTAGCGGAAGTGTTGGGCGCTGCGATTGCGCTGAACTTGTTGTTTGGGATGCCGTTGATGTGGGGCGTACTTTTAACAGCCATCGATTCGTTTTTCATTCTTTATTTACTAAAACTTGGCGTTCAGAAGTTTGAGTGGATAGTGAGGGGATTGGTCGCGACGATTGGAGTTTGTTTTGCTATTGAGTTGTATTTGGCGAAACCGGTGTGGGGTGCGGTGGCCGGCGGGCTGATTCCGACGCTTTCGAACGAGAGCTTGTACGTCGCGATAGGCATTTTGGGCGCGACGGTGATGCCGCACAATCTATATTTGCATTCATCGCTGGTGCAGACGCGGCAGTTTGGAGCGACTGATGTTGAGAAGAAAAAAGCCTGTCATTTCAATCTGATAGACTCGGTTTTCGCATTAAACGCCGCACTCTTTGTGAACGCGGCGATCCTGATTTTGGCGGCGGCGGTTTTTTATCAACGGGGCGTGGCGGTGACGGAGATTCAACAGGCGCACCAAATGCTAAGCCCGCTGTTAGGGACGGCAGTGGCGAGCGCGCTGTTTGCGTTTTCCCTGTTGTTGTCCGGGCAGGCATCCACATTGACTGGAACCCTTTCCGGACAAATAGTTATGGAAGGATTCTTAAACCTTCGCTTGAACCCTTGGTTGCGGAGATTAGTAACGCGAGGGCTGGCCTTGATTCCGGCGGTATGGGTGATCTATTCGGCAGGAGACAAGGAGGTTTATCAACTGCTAATCCTCAGTCAGGTGGTCTTGAGTTTGCAGTTGCCGTTTGCGATCATTCCGCTGATCCGGCTGACGAGCGACCGGAAGCGAATGGGAGTTTTTGCAAATCGACCGTGGGTGATTGGATTGGCGGGGCTGGTGGCGGCGGTAATTTTATTGTTGAATGGATGGCTTGTAAAAAATACATTTGAAAAAATGTTATCGATTGGTACGAACGTTTACTTACTGTTGATTCCAGGCATTGGATTGGCGGCGTTGCTGACGTATTTGTTGGTGGAGCCATGGTTAGGGCGAGAGGTGGCAGCAGCGCCGGTGATGGCGGTACCGGAGTTGGCGGGCACGGATGGGGAGTTGCCCGTATATCGGAAAATCCTGGTGCCGTTAGACCATTCGCGGTCGGACCGGGTGGCGTTGCGACACGCGGTGGCGCTGGCGCGACAGAGCGGGGCCCGGTTAGTCTTGCTGCATGTCGAGGAAGGGGCGACGAGCCAGGTGTATGGGCCGGAGAGTTCGACAGCGGAGGTAGCGGGCGGATCGGCGTATCTGGAAGGAATCTCACAAAGTGTTTTAAAACAGAATGTTGCCTGTGAGTTCTTCATCCGTCACTCAACCTCGCCGGCGGGGGAAATTATTCGATTTGCACGGGCTGAAGCGCCCGATCTAATCGTGATGGCGGCGCATGGGCATGGACGAATCGGCGATTTTGTGTACGGGGAAACGATTGAGCACGTTCGCCATGGCGTAAAAATTCCGTTGTTCGTGGTGCAATAGCGGAAACATCTTCGGTTGAAATTGTTTCGGTCCAGGGGTGCCCCACAGAGTGTGTCAGAGCAACACGGCCCCGGCCCGGCGAGGGCGTATAAGTATTAGAAAACAATAGGGAGTGGTCTGGCACCCCGCTTGCATTTGCTTTAGTCGTGACGAAGTTTCTGTTGACCGTGTTGGCCGCACTGGCGACGACCCTGACGGGGACGACGCTGGAGAAGCTGACTTTCGACGAGATGGTGGGCAAGTCGACGCAGATCGTGCGGGGGCGGATCGCGTTGTCGAATGTTCAGCAGCATGGGGCGATTTACTATTCGCATTACAGCGTACAGGTGTCCGAGCATTACAAGGGGCCGGCGGCGAAGGTGATTGATGTAGTGTTGCCTGGCGGAACGATTGGCCGGAGCCAGCAGACGTTCTCCGGGGTGCCGGTGTTTCCGGCCGATACCGATTTGGTGTTGTTCCTGTGGAAGTCGAAGGCGGGGTTGACGCATATTATTGGGCTTTCGCAGGGTGTATTCCAGGTGTCGAAAGACTCCGCGGGGCAAACGATTTTCAGCCGGGACTCGATCCGGGACGGCTTGGTTGACGGAAAGACGGGACGGTCGGCGGCCGATGGCGGGATGCGGCTTACGGCAGCGGAGTTTTCGTCGCGTGTACGCGGGGGAGCGACGAAGTGACCCGCTTGTTCACACGCTTGGCGCTAACGGTGGTAACGGTGAGTTCCGGTGCCTTCGGCTACTATCATTTCGCCCATTACAATTTGGGGACATCGCCGTTCAGCGCGATACCGGAGAAATTCGACCTGTCGGCGCTGCCGGGCAATACGGTTAGCTATCACGTCTCCGAGAACGGGCCGTCGAATTATGCGGCGACCGACGGATTCGCGGCGGTAGTAAGCCAGATACGGGGAGCGGCGAAGGTTTGGAGCGACATTGAAACGTCGGATTTGCGCTTGCGGTTTGGCGGTGTTACGCAGCAAGGGGCGAATCAGAACGCGCAATCGCCATCGATCGATGTCGTTTTTGAGGATCTGCCGCCGGGGGTAAACGGGTATGGCGGGCCGACGGTTCGGAACGACATCGGCGTCACCGGCGGCACGTTTATTCCGATACAGCGATCGGTGGTGGTGTTGGCCAAGGACATTGCGAACCGGCCATC
>CAMDKT010000350.1 GCA_945900935.1 Candidatus Sulfopaludibacter sp. SbA3
CATCGAAGCCATCGCCACCGGCCAGAACCGCGTCCTCCTCGTCATGGCCACCGGCACCGGCAAAACCTACACCGCCTTCCAAATCATCTGGCGTCTCTGGAAAGCCGGCCGCAAGAAACGAATCCTCTTCCTCGCCGACCGCAACATCCTCATCGATCAAACCATGGTCAACGATTTCCGCCCCTTCGCCGGCAAAATGGCCAAGCTCTCCACCAACGCCAAAACCATCGAACGCGAAGACGGCACCGAAATCACGCTCCCCACCGCCCTCAACAAACACCGCCGCATCGATACCTCCTACGAAATCTACCTCGGGCTCTATCAAGCCATCACCGGCCCCGAAGACAGCCAAAAACTCTACCGCGAATTCTCCCCAACATTCTTTGACCTCATCATCATCGACGAATGCCACCGTGGCTCCGCCGCCGCCGATTCCGCCTGGCGCGAAATCCTCGACCACTTCCAATCCGCCACCCAAATCGGCCTCACCGCCACCCCCAAAGAAACCGAATACGTCTCTAACATCGAATACTTCGGCCAACCTGTCTACACTTACTCCCTAAGGGAAGGTATCCGCGACGGCTTCCTCGCCCCCTACAAAGTCATCAAAGTCCACATCGATGTCGATGTCGAAGGCTACCGCCCCGAAAAAGGCAAAACCGATCGCGACGGCCTCGAAATCGAAGACCGCATCTACAACACCAAAGACTACGACCGCACCCTGGTCATCGACGACCGCACCCGCATCGTCGCCCGCAAACTCTCGACACTGCTAAAAGAAACCGGCGACCGCTTCCAAAAAACCATCGTCTTCTGTGTCGACGAAGAACACGCCGCCCGCATGCGCCAGGCCCTCATCAACGAGAACAAGGACCTCTACGACCAGAACCACCGCTACGTCATGCGCATCACCGGCAGCGACATCGAAGGCCAAAACGAACTCGGCAATTTCATCGATCCCGAATCCAAATACCCCGTCCTCGTCACCACCTCCCGCCTCCTCTCCACCGGCGTCGACGCTCAAACCTGCCGTCTCATCGTTCTCGATCGCGCCGTCGGCTCCATGACCGAGTTCAAACAAATCGTCGGCCGCGGCACCCGCATCCACGAAGACACCAAAAAGTTCTTCTTCACCCTCCTCGATTTCCGCGGCGCAACCCAACATTTTGCCGACCCCGATTTCGACGGCGAACCCGTCCAAATCTACGAGCCCGGCCCCAGCGACCCCGTCGCGCCCCCCGACACCCCCGATCCCGGCGACCTCGCCGATCCACCCGACATCGACATCCCGCCCGATGACGGCAAACGCGGCAAAATCTACGTCGATGGCGTCCCGGCAACCATAATCGCCGAACGCATCGAATACCTCGACGAAAACGGCAAACTCGTCACCGAAAGTCTCCGCGACTACACCCGCAAAGCCCTCAAATCCCGCTTCGCCAGCCTCGACGATTTCCTCAAACGCTGGTCCACCGAAGACCGCAAACAGGCCATCATCGAAGAACTCGAAGCCGCGGGCCTCCCGCTCGATCCCATCGCCACCGAAATCGGCAAGCAATTCGACGCCTTCGACCTCATCTGCCACGTCGCTTTCGATCAGCGTCCCCTCACTCGCCGCGAACGTGCCGACAGTGTCCGCAAACGCGATATCTTCACCCGCTACGGCCCCCAGGCCCGAAAGGTCCTCGAAGCCCTGCTCCAGAAGTATCAGGACCAGGGAGTAATCAACCTGGACGACCCCAAAGTCCTCCAAATCGCCCCATTCGACGAAATGGGAACCCCGCTCCAACTCATCAAGGAATTCGGCACCCGCGCCGATTTCCAACGCGCGGTCCACGAACTCCAATCCGCGCTCTACCAGAAGGCAGCTTAACCACGAATGTCAGTCCGCAACACCGTCA
Source organism: Candidatus Sulfopaludibacter sp. SbA3 (assembly GCA_945900935.1). GTDB lineage: Bacteria > Acidobacteriota > Terriglobia > Bryobacterales > Bryobacteraceae. The sequence continues at coordinate 1,902 of CAMDKT010000350.1, forward strand.
AGTCCATTCAAGACATCATGCGCCAGGATGTCGGCATCGATGGCGACGCCCAGCGCATCTCCCAGCTCTGCTGGATGTTCTTCCTCAAAATCATCGACGACCAGGACCAGCAACTGGAAGTCATGCAGGATGACTACCGCTCCCCCATCCCCGCCCACCTCCAGTGGCGCGCCTGGGCCGCCAACCCGGAAGGCATCACCGGCGATGAGTTGATGAACTTCATCAACGCCCGGCTGTTCCCGGAGTTGAAGGAACTCTCCTCCGCCGGCAAGCAAGGCGACCGCCGCCGCGTCGTTCGCGACGTCTTTGAAGACGCCTACAACTACATGAAATCCGGCCAGCTCATGCGCCAGGTAGTCAACAAAATCAGCGCCGTCGATTTCAATAACCTCGCGGAGCGCCAACACTTCGGCGACATCTACGAACAGGTCTTGAACGACCTCCAAAGCGCCGGTAACGCCGGCGAATACTACACGCCCCGAGCGGTGACCGCCTTCATGGTGGACCGCATCGACCCCAAGCCCGGCGAACTCCTCTTCGATCCCGCCTGCGGCACCGGCGGCTTTCTAACCTGTGCGTTGCGCCACATGCGCCAGAACTACGTGAAGAAGGTGGAAGACGAACAAGCCATGCAGGACGCCATCCGCGCCGTCGAAAAGAAGCAGTTGCCGCACATGCTCTGCGTCACCAACATGTTGCTGCACGGAGTCGAAAACCCCAGCTTCGTCCGGCACGACAATACGCTGGCCAGGCCCTACATCAGCCACACCGCCTCGGACCGCGTCGATATCGTCCTAACTAACCCGCCCTTCGGCGGCAAGGAAGAAGACGGCATCGAGAGCAATTTTCCCAAACACTTTCAAACCAGGGAAACAGCCGACCTGTTCCTGGCGCTGATCATCCGGCTGTTACGACCCACCGGCCGCGCCGCCATCGTCTTGCCGGACGGTTCGCTCTTCGGCGAAGGCGTCAAGACGAGGCTGAAGGAGCACCTGATGGAGGAGTGCAACCTCCACACCATCGTGCGCCTTCCGAATAGCGTATTCAAACCCTACGCCAGTATCGGGACCAACTTGCTCTTCTTCGAGAAAGGCGAACCAACGCGAGACATCTGGTTCTACGAGCATCGCGTCCCGGAAAGCCAAAAGGCGTATTCGATGACGAAGCCCATTCGCATCGAGCACTTCAAACCCTGCGCCGACTGGTGGGGCGGAGCGACCCGCCTGGGCCGCGTCGAAAACGAAGTGGCATGGCGCGTCACGGCCGACGAAATAAAGGAGCGCGGCTACAACCTCGATTGCAAGAACCCGCACACCGTCGCCGCCGACCACGCCGACCCCGAGGAACTGCTCGCCAAGCTGGAAGAGGCGGAGCAACAAACCGCCGCCATCCGCGACCAGCTTAAAGCCATCCTCGCCGAGGCGTTGCTGCGATGAACGCGGATCTACTCCTCAAACATTTCGACCTTCTCACCGAAACTTCAGAGAATATCCCCGCGCTCCGAAAACTCATCGTGTCGTTGGCAGTCGCTGGAAAATTCACCTCGACTGCCCGATGCCAGACGCCGGAATCGCTGCGGGCTCAGTTCACGACACGAGCCTCGCTATCGAAGCTTCATCGAGATCAGTTGCTCCGACCGATCGACGCGGAAGAACTGCCTGAGCCGAACATGAATCCAAATCAATTCGTGAGGATGGCGGCGATTGCCGCCGCAAAAAAAGGATTGACCGGAATTCAGGGTGCACAACCAGGACCATTTCCATTGGTCGTTACCGCGAAAGCGCGAAGCACTTGCGCCCACTTCGATTATGAAGGCGCCGCCGCCATTATCCCGCTTGTTTCATCTGCTGGGCATGGTAAAGCCAGCCTCAATCGTTTGCACTACCAGGAAGGCAAATTTGCACTCGGGAACATTCTTTGTGCAGTATTTCCCTACGTTCCAGAGCATTTTTCCGCGCGTTTCCTGTACGAGTATCTGACCGCGTTCAAGGACGAACTCTTAGTGTCCAAGATGATCGGCACTGCAAACGTGAGTCTGACCGTCGGCAAGATTAACGATATCCCAATCCCGCTAATCCCCGTTCAAGTTCAAACCCTAATCGACGAACTAATGGCGCTATGTGACCAACTGGAAGCGGCGCAAGCGGAGCGAGAGCGGCGGCGGGATCGCCTGGCGGCGGCGTCCCTGCATCGATTGAACCAGCCCGCCGACGACGCCGCCCCCGAACTCTTCCGCGCCCACGCCCATTTCTACATCAACCATCTCCCCCGCCTCACCACCCGCCCCGACCAGATCAAGCAACTCCGCCAAACCATCCTCAACCTCGCCGTCCGCGGAAAGCTCGTCCCCCAATACTCGAACGAGGAGTCCGCGACTGTCGTAATAAAACGAATACAGACAGAAATGGCGCTGCCATTGGAGAAAGGCAGAATCAAGGCGGGGGATTCAATCACCGAGATCGAGGCCGCCCGTGCACCATTTTACCTACCTTCAGGGTGGTCGTGGGCGCATTTTCCGCAGATTGGGGTCTTTGGAAGAGGGAAATCAAAGCACCGCCCCCGCAATGATAAGTCACTATTTCGGGGCGGGACGCATTTTTTCGTGCAAACCGGGGATGTTGCCCGCTCAAATGGAGTCATCCGAACTTACACGAGTAAGTACAACGATATCGGACTTGCACAAAGCGTCAAGTGGCCGGCCGGCACTTTGTGTATTACCATTGCGGCGAATATCGCCGCTAGCGGCATTCTAAGCTTCGATGCCTGTTTCCCAGACAGTGTGGTCGGATTTGTTCCTAAATCCGAATTTCCCGATGCGAAATACTTCGAATATTTCGTGCGAACTGCAAGAGCCGACTTGTCGGATTTTGCGCCTGCCACAGCGCAGAAGAACATTAATCTTGAGATTCTAAACGCCGTCCTCGTCCCGGTTCCACCGCCCGCCGAGCAGGAGAGAATCGTCGGGCAATTGGATACATTGATGGCACTGTGCGACGATCTGGAGGCCTATTTCACAGCAACACAGATTGGATCCCGCAACCTGTTCGAGGCGGCAATCTACAAGACGCTCGCCAATCCGGTTGTAGGTAAGAACGAAACTTGGAAGAACGTCTTCGCCGATTCCTGAAGCGTTTGAACTACGTAGTCATCCTGTTTCTTCCGAGTTGGAAGGGCGGTTGGTGAAGCGGTAGGTCTGGCAGTCAGTCTTCCTCGGCAAAAACCGCCGATAAGTTTTTCACGATAAATAGCTTCGACTCCACGAAAGAAGCTGACTTAATGTCGAAAAGAGCGATGGTTTTTCCCTTGCCGACTTTGCTCTCGTACTGAATGCCGTCATAGCCAGCCCGTTTGAGCGATTCTGCAATAACCTGTGTCGGAGCGTAGTCCGCAACATTGTCTTCATTACTTACTGGCTCAGAAAATGCCTGTGAGATGAAATACCACACATATTGCTCTTCTAGTGTGACTAAGTTTCTCATCATCTTATCCAGGTTCGCCACAAGCGACTGCTCAGTACTGTTGAAGTTCACCAAGCGAAGTTCCTTCGTGGGGCAAAATGACGCAAGAGATATGTGACCGCCAATCCATGCACGCATCTCTGCCATTGCTGTCGCTGAATCATCCGACAGATAGAGACACGGTATTCCCTTGGGGTTAACTCTTCCCTCCCTTGCGTTGTTCAACGGCACCATTCGCTTTTCCCCGAAAGGAGTACGGACCATAAGCTCAAATTTCGGTTCAATCGGAAGAAACGACGAAGCGTCAACGACATCGCATCCTAATTGTGCTCTCCACAATGGACGGGATGGAGGATAGATGACACAACGTCTTGAGGCTCCTTCGAGGACTGCATCTAGGAACGCAGCGTCTTCATCGCTTCGGTCAAAGCGAAAAGATCGCCTAACTGAGTAGGAGAACTCAGTGTAGGAAAACCAGTCGGCAAATGGCATTGTGGAGACATTGTATCAACCTTCAAAACCAGTGTTATATGAGCCTGTGGGGTGTTTTTTTGCTCCGGATCGAAGTCTGTGTCGAAATACGCCCGATCATGAACGTATTAGTGGAATTGGTACTCGCGATTTAGATTCAGCAGCGCACTGGCGCATTCATTTTGATTTGGGCGACGGCCAGACCCGAATGCCAAGAGAATCCGCACTCATGTTCGGATCAATATATCCATCAAACGCTATACCTATGGAGTCGAAGAGTCGCCGAATTTGAATTGCCGTCCTGCTGTCGGACGATCTTATCAAGAGGCCCTGACCTTTCGGAAGTACAAGTCCGATCTGTGTGTGAGGAAACATTGCCACCTTCCAGCCCGCCTTGACAAAGGATGATTGAATATCCTCGGCGAACTGCGTGGACTCTGGCGTTTCATTGGTGATGTATATCGTCACGCCCAGTTTTGGCGTGATGGCGCTGAGGACTTTCAACAATTGTGCTTCTTGCGCGGGGGATATCCGCCGTCCATCCTGACGCTTACGAATCTCTTCGACCCCAGACTTGAGTTGGCGGGTGTTGGATATGAGTTCATCCAGCATCTCCATCACGACTTTGGAATCCAACGAGTTGCTTGCGATCTTA